>CAZTOV010000008.1:6069-52550 GCA_964615175.1 uncultured Burkholderiales bacterium | reverse complement strand
GACCGGCCCGCCCGCAGCCAGGGGGTCGGGCTCGGCGCTGAGCGCGACGTTTCCGCCCTCGATGGGCACGGAGACGACATCCACCGGCCCTCCAGCCGGCACCGTGCTCGGTGGCGGCCCATCGTCGTCGCCACCGTTTCCGTTGTCGCACGCCCCGAGGATCAACGACGTGGCGAGGAGCACCGTCGCGAGTCTCATCCGATCACCTCCACGACGGCGGCCAGCTGCCGGCATTGGGCCAACAGCACGCCGTCCTCGCTCCACAGCTCGCCGTCCTCCTCGAGATACCCGTGCGCCGCCGTCCGGGTGCGGAAGGCCCCCAGCACGAACTCTCCCGCGGGCCGGGGCAGGCCACCCCGGAGGTACACGGTCAGCTCGACCGTCGGCACGGCCAACGTTCCGGGCTCACGGAGCCGTGAGAAGACCGGCGGGATCCCCGCGTCGGCGAGGGCGACGGCGAGCAGGTGGTCGACTCCCCGAGCGTCCTCGGTGCGGATCCAACCTCCCGACTCGGAGTGGGGCGCTCCGGAGAACGGCATGTCGCCGAAGGCCCACCGAGACTCGTAACGATCGTTGAGCGGGATCATCGCCTGTCCGCTGGGCGGGAGACGGTTGCACCCGTCAGGTGGCGGAACGTCGGGCGCGACGAGATCGGCGAACTCGAGGGAGGACGTCCGGGGCTTCGAGAAGGCCACGGTGCAGAGGGCGAGGAGCCGGTCGTCCTGGGTCATCCGGGCGGTGGTGCTGGCCACCGATCGCCCCACCCGCTCGATCGCCACCTCGATGCGCACGGAGCCCTCGCGCGGAGGACTCGTGTAGTGCACGGTGGCGGTCACCGGAGCCCGCTCGGGGTCACCGAGGGCGTCGGCGGCCGCTCGCACGAGGATCGCCGCCACGTAACCGCCGTTCGGCCCGTTGACGATCCACCACCCAGGGTCGATGCGGGCCTCGTAGAGCCCGTCGCCGATCCGGGTCACGGCCGTGTCGGTGTCGAATCGAGTCACCCCGTCCACCATGGACGTCGACTCTAGAGCGGCTGGTCGTCACGTCCGATCGTCCCAACTCATGCGAACCACCCAGAACGCGGTTTGGACCCTGAGGGGGCGGGGTAGGACCCGGGCGTGGTTGGAAACGCACTGGAGTCGTCCGACGTCGGGACCGCGATGATCGTCGCCGCGGTCGTGACCGTCATCACGGTCATGCTGCTCTTCGTCGGGGACAGTTCGAACGCCATTCCGACCCCGACGACTTCTGCGCCTCCGGCCGCCGAGGCCGCGCCGTGATCCCCTTGGTGCTCATGGCCATCGGGGCATCGGCCCTGGTGACGACCACCCAAGTGATCGACTCCCGCCGCTGCTCCTCGGCGGATCGACCCAAGTGCCCACGCGAGCCCGCGGCAGCGTCGCCGCGGCTCCCGTACCGGGCCCCGTGCCGGGGCCGTCACGGCCGAGTGGATCGAGGAGTCCGGCTGCCCGCGAGGTGACGACGGCGTCCGGGACGACGGAAGGAGTTGCCCGACGCGGTCGCGCCGCTATCCCGGTGCGGGCGGACCGGGAGGGGCGATGCCGCCCGCGCCACCCGGAGGCTGGATCTGGCCGGTCTGGGGATCCCAGGTACCGATCTCGGAGCGGACCGACACCTCTGCGGAGGCGAACTTCCCCAGCGCCCAGTCCTGGAGCGCGAGTTCCGCCTCACTCGGCTGCTGCTGCCCGCCGGGTGCCGGAGGCGGCGGCTCGTCGGCGGCGTCGCCGGCGACTTCGTTCTGGACCTGCTCCATCGTGAGAACGAGCGGCAACTCCTGGGTCACCAGCACCTCCTCGGTGATCCCGCCCTCGGCGAGTTGTCGGGCGAAGTCGTCTTCGCCGCCAGCCTCCTCCTCCAGTTCTTCGAGGCGTCCCTCGACCTCCTCGTCGGTGATCTCGATGCCGAAATCGTCCTCGGCGCCCCGGAGCAAGATGTCGGAGACGATGATCTGCGAGAGGATCTGGGCCCGAACGATCGGCTCGGCCGCCTCACCCTGCGCCCCGTCGAGCTGCTCGGCGACGGCCGGGATCGCGGTCACCTGCTCGAACTGAGCCTCGAAGTCGTCCACGGTGATCGCGGTCCCGTCGACGACCGCCACCGTCCCCTGGGGCGGCTCGGAAAGGTCGTCCCCCTCCCCGCCAGAACCCTCGTCGGTCTCGGGAACCTCCGGGCCGGCTTCACCCCCCTCGGATCCGTCGTCCCCGCAGCCGGCGGCCAGCAGCATGACCGCCGCCAGCACCCCTACGAACGCTCGCATTGCCTTCGACATCCCACGCGCCCCTCGCTGGCCCTACAACGGCTGCCACCGTAACGGACGACCCCGTCCCCGCAGCCGCGCTCTCGCGGACTCGCCGCGGACCGACAACCGTCCGCGAGATTGGCGGACCGTAAACCCCCAGGTCAGCAAGGAGAAATCTTGTGGGCGCTGCAGGTTTCGAACCTGCGACCTCTGCCGTGTGAAGGCAGCGCTCTCCCACTGAGCTAAGCGCCCGCGGGCTGGAGGTTACCCTCGCCCTCGGGGTCCGAACGTCTCGGAAACCGGGTACCGCGCGGAAAATCGGCCGCCCGAGATACATCGCGGGGCCTCGTCGCGCCACAATGGGAGCATCGACGGAAGGGGAAACACGTGGCAGGCAGCGGAAGAGCTCGACGGTTTCGTGCTGCGCGCCGGCTCAAGGAAGGGCCCGGCGAGGAGTTCTGCGATTTCTGTCACGCGAACCTGACGCTCGGCGAGCAACACGACTCCGACTGCGAGTTCGTCGAGGAAGAGGAGCCGGCCGACCCTTACGCCGACAAGGTTCCCGATCCCTACGCCGAGTACGCCGAAGAGGCCGAGGCCGACGAGGCCTGAACCCGCTCAGGCGTCGCGAGGGTCCATGGCCTCGGGGTCGATGTCGTAACGCTTGATCGCCTCGGCGACGGTCTCACCCTTGACATCGCCGGTCTGTGCGAGGGCGTGGAGCACCGCCACCACCACGTGCTCGGCGTCGGTCTCGAAGTACCGGCGCAGCGCCGGCCGGGTATCGGAGAGCCCGTAGCCGTCGGTGCCCAAGGGGACGAACGGGCGGGGTACCCAGCGACCCACCAGGTCGGGTACCGCCTTCATGAAGTCGGTCACCGCCACCACCGGACCCTCGGAGCCGTTCAGGGCGTCGGTCACGTAGGGGACCCGGGGGGCGTCGGTCGGATGCAGTCGGTTCCACCGCTCGACCCCGACGGCGTCGTCGCGTAGCGACTTCCACGACGTGGCGCTCCACAGGTCGGCGCTCACGTCCCAATCGTCGGCCAGCATCTGCTGGGCGTCCATCGCCGCCAGCATGCCCGTTCCCGACGCCATGATCTGCGCCGGATGACCGCGCTCGTCGGGTGCCTCCCGGAGCCGGTACAGGCCCCTGATGATCCCCTCCTCGGCACCCTCGGGCATCGGCGGCATCGGGTAGGTCTCGTTGTAGAGGGTGAGGTAGTAGAAGATGTCCTCGGCGTCTTCCCCGTACATCCGCTCGATGCCGTCACGGACGATCACGGCCAGCTCGTAGGCGAATGCCGGGTCGTAGGCGCGGCAGTTGGGGAACTCGGCCGCGGTGAGCTGGCTGTGGCCGTCCTCGTGCTGGAGCCCCTCACCGTTGAGGGTGGTGCGTCCCGCGGTGGCCCCGCAGAGGAAGCCCCTCCCCCGCTGGTCGCCGAAGCTCCAGATGAAATCGCCGATCCGCTGGAACCCGAACATCGAGTAGAAGACGAAGAACGGGATCATCCGCACGCCCCACGTGGCGTATGCGGTGCCGGCCGCGGTGAACGACCCCATCGAACCGGCCTCGGTGATGCCCTCCTCGAGGAGCTGGCCGTCGTCGGCCTCCTTGTAGGAGAGGAGCAGGTTGTAGTCGACCGGCTCGTACTTCTGGCCCAGCGGCGCGTAGATCTTCGACTCCGAGATGATCGGGTCCATACCGAAGGTGCGTGCCTCGTCGGGGATGATCGGCACCACGTAGCGCCCGATCTCGGGGTCGCGCATCAGGTTCCGCAGCATCCGGGTGAACGCCGAGGTGGTGGCGGCCTCTCCCTTCTCCCCCGTCCCCTCGAGGAACTCGGCGTACGGGTCGTCCTGTTCGTCGGTGGCCGACGGCGTGCCGGGGAGCGGGAACGTGCTCGAACGGTCGACCCGCTTGGGGAGGCTGCCGTCGAGGGCGTGGCGGCGCTCCATCATGTAGCGGTACTCGTCGGAGTCCTTCCCCGGGTGGATGTAGGGCGGGAGCCCCTCTTCGAGCTTCTCGTCGGGGATGTCGAGGTAGAGCCGGTCGCGGAAGGTCTTCAGCTCCTCCTCGGTCATCTTCTTCATCTGGTGGGTCGCGTTGCGGGCCTCGAATTCGGGGCCCAGCGTCCATCCCTTGATGGTCTTGGCGAGGATGACGGTGGGGCGTCCCTCCTGCTCCACCGCCGTCTTGTAGGCCGCGTAGAGCTTCCGGTAGTCGTGCCCGCCGCGGGACAGGTTGCGGAGATCGTCGTCGGACAGGTGCTCGACCATCTGCCGAAGCCGCGGGTCGGGACCGAAGAAGTGATCGCGGATGTAGCCGCCGGTCTCGATCGAGTAACGCTGGAACTCGCCGTCGACGGTGGCGTTCATCCTGTTGAGCAGCACCCCGTCGACGTCGCGGGCGAGCAGCTCGTCCCACTCCCGACCCCACACCACTTTGATGACGTTCCAGCCGGCGCCGCGGAAGATCGCCTCCAGCTCCTGGATGATCTTCCCGTTCCCCCGGACCGGACCGTCGAGCCGCTGGAGGTTGCAGTTGACGACGAAGATCAGGTTGTCGAGCTGCTCTCGGGCCGCCAGCGACAAGCCGGCGATCGACTCGGGCTCGTCCATCTCACCGTCGCCGACGAACGCCCACACCTTGGCCTTCGACGTGTCGGCGATCTCGCGCTGGTACAGGTAGCGGTTGAACCGGGCCTGGTAGACGGCGTTGAGGGGGCTGAGGCCCATCGACACCGTGGGGAACTCCCAGAACTCGGGCATCCGTCGAGGGTGCGGGTAGCTGGGCAGACCGCTGCCACCGACCTCGCGGCGGAAGTGGTCGAGCTGGTCCTCGGTGAGACGCTCCTCGAGGTACGCCCGGGCGTAGATCCCCGGCGACGCGTGACCCTGCATGAAGACCTGATCGCCGAAGGCGCCGTCCTTGCCACGGAAGAAGTGATTGAAGCCCACCTCGTAGAGCGCGGCCGCCGACTGGTAGGTGGCCATGTGGCCCCCGATGCCCTCGAAGCGGCGGTTGGCCCGGGTGACCATGGCGGCGGCGTTCCAGCGGATGTAGGCGCGGATCCGCCGCTCGAGGTACTCGTCACCCGGGAACCAGGGCTCCTCCTCGGGTGGGATGGTGTTGACATACGGCGTCGACACCATCGCAGGGACGCCGACGCCCTCCTCGCGGGCCCGCTCCATGAGGCGGGACAGGAGATAGGTGGCCCGGGTCTTCCCCCGCACCCCGATGACCGAGTCCAGGGAGTCGAGCCACTCCACGGTCTCTTCGGGGTCGACGTCGGGGAACTGATGGACGTACCCGTCGATGATCACACGCCCAGGTTAGGACGCGCCACGCACAACCCTGTGTGTGCACCGCGTCGCGGCGCGGCGCGACGCTGTGCACACACAGGGTCGGGCTACGTGAGCATCTCCCGGGCGATGTGGCCGACCTGGATCTCGTCGGTGCCGGCGTAGATCTGGAGGACCTTGGCGTCGCGGGCGAGCTGCTCGACCTCGTACTCCGACATGTAGCCGTTGCCGCCGAAGAGCTGCACCGCCTCGAGCGCCACCTCCATGGCGGCCTGGGCCGAGTAGAGCTTCATCGCCGACGCCTCGGCCAGGCTCATCGTCTTGCCCTCACCGGCGGCCGAGATGTTCCGGAAGACGAGGTTCTCGACGTTGAGCCGGGCGACCTCCATCTTCGCCAGCTTGAGCTGGATGAGCTGGAAATCGCCGATGGGGCGGCCGAACTGCACCCGCTCCTTCGCGTAGGGCACACACAGCTCGATGCAACGTTCGATGATGCCGAGCGCCATGGCAGCCACACCCGTGCGCTCCATGACGAAGGAGGCCTTCGACGCCTCGCGCCCGGCCGTACCCCCGTAGGCGTCGAGCGACTCGCCGAGGAGGTGGTCGTGACTCGCCCGCACGTCGCTAAGGAAGAGCTGACCGGTCGGCGACGAATGCAGGCCCATCTTCTTGAGCGGTGGGCTCTGCTCGAGTCCCGGCATCCCCTTCTCGAGCACGAACTGGACCACCCGGCGTTCCTCGGGCGGGTTGCCCTCGTCGAGCTTGCAGATGAACACGATGGTGTCGGCGTGAGGTCCGTTGGTGATGAACGTCTTCGAACCGTTGAGGATGAACTCGTCGCCGTCGAGGACGGCGTTCGACTTCATCGACCCGAACGCGTCGGAGCCGCTGTCGGGCTCGGTGATCGCCCACGCCCCGATCTTGTCGAGCGTGAGGAGGTCTTTGGCCCACCGCTCCTTCTGGGCGGTGGTGCCCTTCGACATGATGGCGGCGGCGGTGAGGCCGACCGACACGCCCATGGCGGTGACCATCCCCGGCGAACACTTGCACAGCTCGATGATGGGGACGATGGCCATCATCCCGCCCATGCCTCCGCCGTCGCCGTCGCCCGACGGCTCGGCCTCGCCCTTCTCCTTGGCGATGCGCTTCTCGAACGACGCCCGGGCCATCTCGTCGAGACCGAAGGTGGAGTAGAGCTTTCGGAGCAGATCGTAGGGGGGTGTGTCGCCGAACTCGATCTCGTCGCGCATCGGCCGGACTTCCTTGTCGACGAAGTCGCGCACCGCCTGGCGCACCATCTCGAGTTCTTCGGGCCACTCGTGCATCAGATCCTCCTCTGAACCCTGCCGTTCCCCGATCGTCGCGCAACGCCGCCGTTCCGACCGCACCGACCCGGTAGCGTGACGGCCATCGACACGACAGACGGAGGCGGTTATGGCACAGGTCGTGATCCTGGGCGGAGGGTTCGGCGGGTTGGCCGCGGCGCACGAACTCCGCGAGCTACTCCCCCCCGACGACGAGATCGTGCTCGTCGCCCGCGACGAGCGCTTCTACATGGGGTTCGCCAAGCTCTGGGACCTGGGTCGGGTGCGACCCATCGGCGAAGGCACCCGGTCACTGACCGCTCTCGATGCTCGCGGCGTTCGCTTCGTCCAAGCCGACATCACCGCCATCGACCCCGCGGCACGGCGGGTCGAGACCTCCGCCGGCCCGCTCGAGGGCGACGCTCTGCTGGTCGGCCTGGGGGCGATCGACGCGTCACCGCACGTGGCCATGCTCCAGGGCGACCGCACGTTCAACCTCTATGACGGAAACGAGCTTCCGGCCATGCACGCGGCCCTCGACGAGATCGACGAAGGCCGCATCGCCGTCAGCATCCTCGGAGGCCCCTTCAAGTGCCCTCCCGCCCCCTACGAGGCCATCCTGCTCATCGACGAGCGGCTGCGCGAGCGAGGAGTTCGGGATGCGTTCGAATTGACCATCAGCACTCCACAGCCGATCACGTTGCCGGTGGCGGGCCCCGACGCCAGCGCCTACGTCGCCCGCCACGTCGAAGACCGCGGTATCGAGGTCCGGGCCAAGACCAAGGTCGAGAGCCTCGACACCGACGCCGGCGCGGTGACCTTCGACGACGGTTCGACGCTCGACTACACGCTCTTCTTCGGGGTGCCGGCGACCGCGCCGCCGGCGGTGGTGAAGGACAGCGCCCTCGCCGCGGAGTCGGGATGGATCATGCCCGACCGCAAGACGCTGCAGACGGGCTTCGACCGCGTCTACGCGGTGGGTGACTGCACGGCGATTCCGAATGCGGTCGGCCAACTCCCCAAGGCGGGTGTGTTCGCGGCGGGCGAAGCGGTGGTGGCGGCCAAGAACATCGCCGCCGATCTCCACGGGGGCGACCGGGCCGAGTTCGACGGCCACGGCTACTGCTTCCTCGAGCTGCCGGGGAAGCTGGTGGCGTTCGTGGAGGGCGACTTCTACGCGGAGCCCCAGCCCGACGTCGCCCTCAGCGAGGCCGATCACGAGCAGTTCGAACGCAAGCTCGCCTACGAGAGAGAACGCCTCGACGCCTGGTTGGGCTGAGCGCGCCGGCCAGCGCTCGTCTCGCCGGGAAGCGCACCTGCGGGGCGCAACAGAACATCCGCCTCGCGTCGCGTCAGGGCTTCTTCAGTCCGAGCGTGGCAGCGCGCTCCTCGTACTCCTCGGTGGTCAGTTCCCCCCGCGCGTAGCGCTCGGCGAGGATTCCAGCGGCGTCCGCCTCGCCGTGGCGTCGGTTTCCGAAGGCCCGCACGATCGCCCAGATCACCACCACGGCCACGCCGATCCAGAGCAGCATCATCAGGCCGCCCCAGAGCCACATCCAACCGTCACCACCCCACATGTGTCCGCCGTGGTCGCCGTCGTGTGCCAGCAATAGCACCAGCCCGAGCCCGTACATCTCCGACCTCCCTGTTCCTGCCCATCATCCCGCGAGATGCGGCCTTGCGGTACAGACGGGCGGCCGACATCGCCGGGGCGTTGGTCCCGAATCGGGCATCGAATGCCCACAGGAGCGGAGACCGGAGCGTCGTGCTGATCTCAGACGGCGAGCCAACGGCACCAGCTCCCGCATCGGACCGCGGTGCCGGGGTCACGCCCAAGCTCCGAGCTGCCAGCAGCTGACGTCGCTCGGAGCGGCCCCAGGACGCCCAGAGCCCCCGGACCGAATCCACGTCTTCGGATGGCATCTCGTGACAGCTCGTGACAGGCCGTGTCGGCGAGTCTGCTCACTGTTTGCTCACTCCCCCTTCCCGTCGCTCAGCGGAGCTACCGGCGCATAATGCCGGCTGTGGCGCACCTGCCCTGCCAGCCGGTCGTGTCGTTATGTACGTCCTTACCTCGGGGGCGCTCGTGCCGCGCGACGGGCGCGATTCCAAGAAGTCACACCGGTTGAACGACCGGGTAGCGGCTATCGGAGGTCGCCGAGGCGCTGACGCAGATGCTGTCGAACGTCCTGCCATTCGCTGCGGAGGATCGAGAAGTAGGCGGAATCTCGGATCGAGCCGTCGAACGCCATGGCGTGCGCCCGTCGGATGCCTTCGAATGTCGCACCCACACGCTCAATCGCTTGTCTCGACCCTGCGTTTCGGGCGTCGGTCTTGAAGCTCACGCGCGCGACTCCCCAGACGTCGAACGCGTGGCTGAGCATCGCGAGTTTCGCCTCTGTGTTGACGGCGGTTCGCTGGACGGAGGCTGCCAACCAGGTGCTGCCGATCTCCGCAACACTCGGGGTTCCCTCGCCGCCGACCGACGGGCGCCCTGGCGGCCACGTTAGCGGTCGCGACCAGTAGTCGAGATCGAGGAACCGGGTACTTCCGACGACCCGTTCCGTTTCCACGTGTCGGATGGCGAACGGGAGCGCCCACCCGAACTCCTCATCCTCGAGGGCTGCCAATACGTAGCTGCGCATCCCGCTCTCGGTATCGGGAACCAGCGTGAACCGATAGCGGCTGCGATCTTCGGACGCGGCCTCGACAAGCGCATCAACGTGCGCTAGGTCGAGTGGCTCCAAGCACACAGAGGCCCCGATGAGCCTGACGCGGTCTGGCCCCCCACATGGTGCACCCCGCAAGAGCCGGGCAGCGAAGCATTTCTTCGAGGACCATTCCCCGAGCAGACCACACCATCTGAGATCGCTCTGATCCGCCCGACCGCACATCCACGCGGTACGGCAGGTCCCGAGCGTTTCTCGAGCCGGCCTTCGGTGACACCGGATGCCGGCCCTGCAGGCTTGCGAGGCGGGCGTGAGATCTGAGGATTGCGCCCCTCAGCCGGCGAATGCGTCGTGTTGCACGTTCCGGGGCACCGTTCGATGCGCGCGTCAGCCGACCAGGTTGCCGATTCCGGCACGCCCGACACCTGGCCGAGGCGTCGCTGATGTCGTCGTTTGCAAGACTGCGGGCCATGGCTCGTATCTACCTTGTCGCCACAGCGAGAGCCGGTGGCGACCTGCAGCCGCTCCTCGCGACGGCAGTCGCCTTGCGGGATCGAGGTCATGACGTCTCGCTCCTGGGCGACCGGTCAGTGGAACGAGCGGTCGCGGGTCTGGGGATGAAGGTCGAGGCCTGGCCGCCCGAGTACGACCTCGGCCCTGCCCTCATGGCCGCTGTGAAGGATGCGATGAACGCGACCGACGGCGACCTGGCCCAAGCCGGCCCGATCGTCCAGCACCGAATGACCGCTTGGGCCGAAGCAACCGCCTCTGCGGTGGCCGCCTCGATTCGTGGCCGAGCGCCAGATGTGCTGCTGACGTCGTTGTTCGGCGTCGAGGTCGTCGGCACTGTCGACCCAGCCTGCCCTTGGGCCGTGGTCAACAGCACCTTCTATGTCGGACCGAATCCGCCGCGGCCACTCGACGCCGACTTCAGCCCACGGGCTATTCCGCTGATCGCGAGGTACGCGTCGCTCCTCGAAGCCGCGGACCTCGTTCTTCACGCGACCGACCAGATCTTCGACGTCGGCTTGGACCGACTGCCGCCGCGGCATCACTACGTCGGACCGCTTGGCATCTGGGAACCGGCCCTCGCGGTGCCGGAGTATCTCGACGAGCCGGGCCCGCCATGGGTACTCGTGACGATCAGCTCGCAACTCCAAGACGACCTGCCGCTCCTCCAGGGTGCGCTCGATGCCGCCGCGGGGCGGGACCTCCGCGTCGTCGCGACGGTCGGCACCGACCGCATCCCTGAAGAGGTCGCGTCGCTACCGGCCAACGCCCGCATCGAGCGGACCATCTCACACGCCGCGGCGCTCGAGCGGGCGTCCGTGCTCGTGAGCCATGCCGGCCACGGCTCGGTGATGAAGGCGCTGTGGCACGGCGTCCCCATGGTGTTGGTGCCTTGGGGGCGGGACCAACCCGGCGTGGCCGCACGCGCCGAAGCCCTGGGGACGGCGACTGTGCTCGACAGGAACGCTGTCAACGCTGGAACGATCTCGACCGCGATCGACGGGTGCCTGACCAACGAGCAGATGCACGCAGCGGCGAGCCAACACCGCGGCCGTCTCGCCAACACCGAACCCCAGGTTGTTGCGGTGGACCACGTCGAGACGCTGCTGGCGTGAGTTCGTCGTATCAGCCGTTTGCGCCAGCGCGTGACCGTGGTCGATCACGACGTGCAGATCAACGGATCAGGACAACGCCAAAGCTGCCTGCCCCCGAAGGCGCGGGACAGCTGGATCCAAGTGGCGTGGCACAAGGACCGGTCGGGGGCACGCATAGCGCGCGCAGAACTTCAGGCATTCCGGACCTGCCCGCAGCGCATGTCGGCACTCGAGAGTGGCGCAGGAGGGTGATGGGGAACTCTCCGGCCACAGTGATCGTCATAACGATGTGAGCGCACGTGGAGTTGTCATCGCCCTGGTCGTCGCACTCTTCGGGACCGCCTGGGCGGTTGACGGCATGAGGCAAGACACGAACGAGCCTGCACCGCCCGAGTCCGCCGAGCCCGACCCGCCATTGCCGCGCGAGGCGAGGGAACAGCGGTTGGCCGTCGTCTGGAGTTCGATCCGCCTGTCGGACGATCGACGGACCGTGACGGTGACGACGTGGTACCCGCTGGCCGGTTTCTGCATCAAGGAGGCGGACGGCGTCGACGTCGAGGTCCGCGGCGACACGGCAGTGGTCGCGGCGTGGATGCGGGGTCCAGAGCTTCCCATGCCAGAGAACACCGCGTGCACGATGGAATGCGGGTTCGTCACCCAGTCGGTCACGCTCTCGGAGCCGCTGCCGGATCACGTGTCCGAATTCGAGCCCGCCGGCAACGCGGTCGCCACCTGCGCGTGAACGATCAGCCGGCGGGGCATGCCGCTCGCGTTCGGAGGCGGGCTTCACTCAGCCTGGTGTTCAGACACGCCCGGCCGTGCGGTTGAGCTGCCTCATGAGATCTGACCAGTCCCGGGACGGTTCAACAGGCGGAGCGGGACGCCGCAACAAGGTCATCCATGCTTCAACGCTCGAATGTTGTGCTCGGAGTTCTGCCGAGACCTGGACCGCAGCCTCTCCGAGCTTCGCGAACCGCCAGAGAACCTTGCCCTGGTGTCCTCCTCCGCCTTGAAGTGATCGAGCGAGACGCCGGAGATTCCTCGCGGGATGGCCTCGCAGGCCTCGAGCATGTCCTCCAGCACGAGGCGGTCACGCTACATAGAGCACTCGCGCCTGTTGCAGTACTTCCTCGCGGACGAGTCGGTGGACCTGGTGCTTGGAGACGAGATCGACCTTGCGACCGAACAGGTTCGACAGTTCCTCTTCGAGGTCGACGATGTTCCAACCGATCCGCGCGTCGGGCTCGAAGACATAGAGCAGGTCGATATCGCTGTCGGGGGCACTCTCGCCGCGGGCCACAAAACCGAACACCGACAGCTCCGCGATGCCCCATTGGCGGCAGACGTCTCTGAGCTTCGCTTCGTCGACCTCGATGCCGGCGAGCTTGATCATCCGCCGCCTCCTGGCTTGTCGACCTGCGACTGTAGATCTCAGGCCTTTGATTTCAGGCCCTTCTTTGCTCACGTCTGGCTCGGAGCGGCCCCGAGGCGCGCAGAGGCCCCGGAGCGAATCCGGGGCCTGACCTGCATGTTTGCCTGGTGGGCGCTAGAGGATTTGAACCTCTGACCTCTTCCGCGTCAAGGAAGATCCCGAAGGGAATTCGGACAATCGCCGCGGGCACGGATCCGAGATTTTCGACGCGAATATGCAGGTCAGAGCCATGTTTTCGGATGGCGTCTCGTGACAGCTCGTGACAGGCCGTGTCAGCGGGTCTGCTCACTTTTGCTCACTTTTTGCTCACTCCCCCTTCCCGTCGTCACACCCTCGTCGTAGGGTCCGAACATGACCGGCTTCATCGAGCGGCGGGAGAACGGCAAGTACTACGCGCGCTGGCGTGACCCGTGGGGCCGGATGCGGGCCAAGAGCTTCGACTACAAGCGTGGCGCCAAGGACTACCTCGCCGGCCAGCAGTCCGCCCTCGCCCGCGGCACCTACGTCGACTCGAGAGCGGGGAAGATCCTCTTCACCGAATGGGCCGAGCACCATTTCGCCCTCGCACAACGCCGCCTCGCCCGCACCACCTACTCGCGGGACCGCACGCTCCTCGACACCTACGTCATCCCGCGGTGGGGTCGCCTCCCGCTCGTCAAGATCACCAAGGCGGCGGTCGAGCAGTGGATCGCCGAGCTGGGCGAGCCGAAGGCCGGCGCCCAGGGCAAAACCCTCTCCCCCGCCACCATCGAGAAGATCTACCAGGTGTTCCGCAAGGTGATGTCAGCCGCCTACGAGGAGGAGCGGATCCCGCGACTTCCGTGCCCCAAGAACCCGCCGATCCGGCGCGGCAAGCAGAAGCCGGTGCGGTTCCTCACCGAAAAGGAGGTCGCCCACCTCGCCGGCGTCATCGACCCCAGCTTCGAGGCCCTGGTGCTCCTCGGCGCCTACGGCGGCTTCCGGATCGGCGAGCTGTTCGCCCTCCGCGTCGACGACGTCGACTGGGCCCGGGGCTACGTCCGGGTCGACGAGGGCGTCACCGACGTGCAGGGCCACCTGGCCTTCGAAGAGCCCAAGACCGAGCGGGCCCGCCGCAGCGTCCCCATCGCCGACCCGGTACTCGATGCGCTCCGGGCTCACATCGAGGACCGCGTCGGCTGGGACGACTCGTCGGCGCTGCTCTTCACCGGCCGCGACGGTGGCGTGCTCCGTCCCACCAACTGGCGCCGACGCGTCTTCGCTCCGGCAGTCGAGACGGCTCAGCTCGAGCCGTTGACGCCTCACGACCTCCGCCACACCGCGGCGTCGTTCTTCATCGCCGAGGGCGCCAACCAGTGGATGCTCGCCGAGATCCTCGGCCACCGCGACACCCGCATGATCGACCGCGTCTACGGCCACCTCTTCGACAAGGACCGCCAGGAACTCCGCTCCCGCATGAGCCGCCGAGCATTGAACGGCAGTGACACCGACAACATCCGATCACTGCCGGGAGTCACCAGCGCATGATGTCAGTCAGCACCCTCGAGCACCCGCCCGCCGCCACCTCATTCGCTCGGAAGACCCGCTCTGCACAGCGCCATAGGCCTCGAAAACGCTGTCTCCCTCGGCACCGCGCGCGAAGTTTCGAAGAAGGCACCGAGGTCTCCTCCTGCACAATGGCGCGCAGCGCCCGTACACTGGGGCAACTGTGCCCACGGTAAAGGTTCCGATCACGCCAGACCTCCTCGCCTGGGCGATGGCTGAAACGGGCATTGACGTAGACCTACTGGCCAGCGAAGTGGGAATTGACGCCGACCGCATCGAGCAGTGGCTTGATGGCGAAGAACAGCCGGGGACGACGGAGTTCCGCAAGCTGGCAAAGGCTCTGAATCGTCCAACCCTATTCTTCCTTCAGTCAGAGCCTCCCGAGAAGCCATC
Organism: uncultured Burkholderiales bacterium; assembly: GCA_964615175.1. GTDB lineage: Bacteria > Actinomycetota > Acidimicrobiia > IMCC26256 > JACPCJ01 > CAZTOV01. The sequence continues at coordinate 38,055 of CAZTOV010000008.1, read as the reverse complement.
GATCCCGCCCGACTTCCGACGCCACCCCGGCGACGACGAGGACCGTCCATTCAGTTCTGCAGAGGACAAGGCTCTCCGGAGTGCTCGTCGCCTCCAGCGCGTCGTGGCATGGGCACGCTTGAAGGCGGAACGACAGTTCGACCCGCTCATCCCCGACCCATTGCCCGAGGGTCGGATAGCTGCCGCGGGGGCAATGCGCAAGCATCTAGCTTGGACCGTGGCAGCGCAGCTCGATGCGACATCGACCGGCAGGATGTTGTCGCAACTCCGAGCACGATTCGAAGATCGCGGCATGCTCGTGATGCTTCTTCCAATGGGTCGCGGAGCGTGCCGCGGGTTCGCACTTCACGACGAGGTCGCTCCGCTAGCTGCGATCAACTCGGCTCAGACTCCCGAGGCCCGTGTCTTCTCGTTACTGCATGAGGTCGGACACCTCATTAGAGGTCAAGATGCCTTCGACGTGTCATACGGCGAAGACAGCGCAGGGGAGAAATGGTGCGACCAGTTCGCTGCTGCGTTCTTGCTTCCGAAAGGCGCGATCACCAGCTACGTCAATGAGCGGTTCGGCGGATACGTCAACTCCCTCGCACACGCCCGGACGGTCGCCAACAAATTCCACGTGAGCCTCGTTGCAACATGCATTCGGCTTCAACGGCTCGACCTAAGCCCCTCATCGCTGTACGGCCAGATTCCAACCAGCGACCATTGGAAACCCACCGGCGAATCTGGCTTCAATCCCGACCCATCCACCGCTGGCAAGAGGTTCCGAGAGTTCGGGCTTGCCGTTGTCTCGGAGATCGTGGAGGCCGAGGCACTTGGGCACCTCCGAGAACACGACATACAGCGGTACCTGCGAGTCTCCGACGACAAGCTCACTGACGTCACCCAACGCCTTGAGGACCTCAACCCCGCGGCGGCCGACGTTGCATACGGCGACGATTGAGCCGCTTGCATGGTCCGAGTCTTCGATTCGACAGCTCTCCATGGCGTACCGCCTGCCTGCGGTGGCGACGCCAACTGCGGCCCGCTCTTGACAGCGTTAGGAGGGCTGATCGCTCAACAAGCTTTGTGCTTTGGCAAGGCTACGGTTCGCTCGTTGAAACAGTTGTCGGCGACTGGTGCCCATACCGCATGGGCGGTTCAAGCATCGAACGGCATGTGGCATACCGAACCCAATTGGCAGGACCTCCAAGCCGTCACTATCGAACTCGAGGACCACATCGATTTCGATGCGCTCGAGTCCGACCCCGAGATGCCGGCCGTTCTGGCCATTGCGCGAAGGCTGATCGCTGATGACCATGAAGTCGTTGTCGTAACGGAGGACGATGCTGAAAAGCCGGAAATGATCTCAACCGTCCAGGCTTGCGACCAGCTCGGTCTCGATGTCGTCAACCTAGCCACCTGCTGTACCGACTTCGGCCTCGCTCATCTGCTCGTCTAGTTCCTCGGGGGTCGGCGGCGTCACGATGTCGACACGACGAAGCGCCTCGTTCATGTACAGCGAAAGGATCGTCTCGCGACCGTCAGCCTTTGAGTGGGTCGCTCGCAAGAGCGCCTCGAGGAACAGCACCAACGCGCGCGGAGCGTCGATGAGGTAATACGCGTCCTTTCCTTCGCGGAACACGGCGTATGTCGACCCGCCGATCGTCTCGAACCGCTCTTTAGTGGTCGCGGGTCTGCGCGCCGGACCGGCCTCGGTCGCTTCGTACAGGTACGTCATACCGGCCTTAAACTCATCGGGGTCGTCCCAACCAAGTCGACCCCCAACACCCCCTACACATCCTGAGTCCACGATGCAGAACAGTTCCGGTCGGCAGGTAGCGTCAATGTCCAACAGGTGCTTCAGCACAGTCTGCGGCCGCGCCCAGGCCGAATACGCGAACAGGCAAGACACCGGGGTAAGGGACTCGTCGCGATGACCTCTTTTCCCGAGTAGCTCCTGCGCCCTCGCTTGCTGCACGCCAAAGTCGGCGACGTCCTCCGCCGACAGCGTCGTCTTGACCTCGACCGTCGCGTAGCACGCTTCGATCGGAAACAGGACCTGGTTAGCCTGGGCGAACAGTGAGGCATCCATCGCCCGCTCGTAGATGATCACGTCGGTTTGAGGGCTCTGTCGCTCCTCGCTGTCGATGAGGAGCCCGCTGCCCGTACCGAAGCGCGCTGGGATCAAGGACGTAAGCATGCGCGCAAGGGCGAGTTCGTTCTCCCTCCCCTGCTCGCCCCGGTGTTTGACGAGCTGCGCGAATCCGTCGACCTCAGCTTGTAGGCGCCGAAGTGCGCCGGACCAGTACGCGTGAAGCAGGTCGGACACGAAGATGAGCTTAGGGCCGTAGAGGTCGAGCCGACGTCGATATCGAAGTAGCCGTGGACGACGCGATTGCACGTTGCCATCGTGCCCTCCCCTCGACGTCGGGGTACTTCCCCTTCAGTTCCCCCGAGATTTGATACGCGGTCTCACTGAGCTTGGTGAAGCGCCACAGGAGAGCCTCGAGAAGGTCACATTCGACGCAAGCCCGTCAGCCCTCACGCCGTCGACGCCACGAACGATGCCGCCCCAGGGTCAAGCATGTCGCTGAGGCGCAGCAAGTCACGCTGCATACAGAACCTGCGCCTCCGAGAGGATTCGCTCTCGCACGGAGCGGTGGATCGTCGTCTTCGCCATCAGGTCAACCTTGCGACCGAAGAGCTGAGACAACTCCTCCTCGAGCTCGAGGATCTCCCACCCGACCCGTGCGTCGGGCTCGAAGACGTACAGCAGGTCGACATCGCTGTCCGGTACGGCCTCGCCTCGGGCGATTGACCCGAATACGGACAGTTCAGCGATGCCCCAACGGCGGCAGATCTCTCTGAGCTTCTCTTCGTCGACCTCGATGCCGGCGAGCTTGATCATTCGCCGCCTCCTGGTTCGTAGACCTGCATCACCTCATCGCCGTAGTGATTGATGACCTTGATCGCGATCTTCCCCGTTGACGGCAGGTCGAACGGTCGGCTGGTCGTCGAGTAGAGGGACGCCCACGCGTCTTCGTCGATCTCTGCCTTGAGGGCACGCTTCAGCTTCTTGTAGGGATCGCCCGCCCCCGTGAAGTATGCGTGACGGACGAAGAAGCTCTCACCGTTGTAGTCGGTATCGATGAACCAACAGGCGATGTCGTCAGTAGAGTTGGAACGGACCTCTCCCGTCGTGGGGTCATAGACGTCTACCCCACGGATTTCGACGGTGAGCTGATCTGCCTCCTCTTTAATGGTGACATCGGGCTCCCCGAAGACCGTGAAGAGGTTGCCCGCGCCCGTCTTCTTGAGCACCTCGTCACCCATGGCGAGGTCTGGGTTCATACGCGTAGGCAAAACCGCAAGCTTGCCGAACTCCTTGGCGACCTCACCGACTCTGGCGTCGAAAGCGAAGCCGCAGACGACAAGGATGTCGAAACCGACGCCCTTAACCGCCTCCTTGGCTGCCTCTTTCACTTGGAGGGGTCCAACCGTCCCGTGCTCGGGGCCGATCGACACGGCGACACGCTGCGACTCACCCGCCTTGTCAGTGAACTCGCCTTCGGCGTGGATCCACTCTCCCGGGTACGGCTCCAACCGATCGAGCTCCAGCCGCTCGTCCTTGATGGTGTTCTGGACACCGGCCTTGCGAAGGTTCCCGAGCACCATGTCGAAGAACTGGTGCGTACCGGGTTCCCGCTCCGCGGAGCGCTCCGACTCGGGACGTTCTCGCTCGTCAAGAACCCGGTGAGGCGAGAGGCTCTCGACCGTGAAGCGGCCGCTTACCCGGATGCGCTTCTTGTCCTCATAGGGATGATCCACCAACAGCTCTTTGTCGGAGTGTCGAGCAATCGCGGCGTCGATCTCGTCGCGGCTCATGCCTTCCTCGATTTCGGGGTTCTGGGCTATGGACTTCAGCGTGATATGCGGTACACGCTTGTAGACGAACCCCTTGCGGACATCGTTGGTGAAGCCATTCGACTCGGTAGGGACCCCTGTCAGCTCTGATTCCTTTTCCATGCCCTCGGGTGAGTCGGCGAGCATGTAATAGGGAAAGCGGGCTGACATGAGTCTCGTTCGCGCGAGCGTCACGGCGACACGGGACGTGTCGATCGTGATCCAGCGTCGGCCCCATTGCTCGGCAACGTAGGCGGCCGTGCCTGAACCGCATGTGGGATCCAGCACAAGATCCCCTGGATCGGTAGCCATCAGCATGCACCGCTCAATGACCTTGGTGTTGGTCTGCACCACGTACCTCTTCGGGTCACCGTAGCCAGACGTCACCGTGTCGTCCCAGATGTTGTTGATCGGAAAGGCTGGGAAGTCATCGAGATACCGAACGTAGGTCAGGGTCTTGCCGACGCCGAGGAGGCGATCTGCAGCGCGCAGCCGCGCCATCCCCGCCTGGTTCGTCTTCCAGCCACCAGTTCCCGGGACGTACTGAGTGCCATCCACATCGACTGGGAACACGGTTGTTTGCGCCTCCCGGGTTGTCTGAGAAGTCAGCTGATCGGGTCGGAAGATCTTGCCGGCAGATGGGTCGACAGCCAGCTCCTCCTTCGTAGCTCTTCGTCTCTCTCCGTCGAACTCGATCCAGGTGTACTGACCGCCCCCGGCGCCGCCGAGAGCCTTCTCGTGGAACAGTTGCCGGTACTTCACCCGCTCACGGTCCTTTGCGTACCAAACGATGTAATCGGTCACGGCCGCGAGGACATTGGTTCCTCCCGCGAAGCTGCCTGCTCCGCTGGTCTTCTTGAAGGTGATCAGACCCACGAAGTTCTCATCGCCAAAGACCTCATCGAGTAGTGCACGAACGCGGTGAACATTCTCATCCCCGATCTGTACGAAGATGCTCCCGGTCTCGGTGAGCAGATCCCGAGCGACAACAAACCGGTCTCGGAGGTACGCCAAATAGGAGTGGATACCCAGCTCCCAGGTATCGCGGAAGGCGCGGATCTGCTCGGGCTGGCGCGTGAGATCTTCGACCTTGCCGTCCTTCACGTCGCGTTTGCGGGTGCTCACCTGCCAGTTGGAACCGAACTTGATCCCGTAGGGCGGGTCCACGTAGACCATCTGGACTTTGCCCTTGAGCCGCTCCTTCTCTGCGAGGCTCGTCATGGCGAGCAGTGAGTCACCGAGGATCAGGCGGTTCGTCCAGTTGGCTTCGTGCTCGTAGAAGTCAACGAGCTCCTCGAACTCGAGGCCGTCGAAGTCGTCGAAGAGCGTCATCTCGGGTTCGGGTTCGGATTCGGGCTCGTCCTGCTGCGCTGTCTCACGGAGGTTCTCGATGAGCGCCCGCGGGTCGATCTTCTCCTGGATGTAGACCGGGACGACGGGCACCTCGAAGTCTTCTCGGTCCTGCTCGTCCTTGCCCTTCCAGACCAACTGCGGGTCGAGCGACGGGTCCCTCGGGTAGAGCATGTTTTCGGGCGCCGCTTCGTCCTCTGCGACGAAGTCGCGTAGCTCCTCGGTCGGGATGTTCGCCCGCTTGTCGCGGTGGCGAACAGCCTCGACTGCCTTCGGCCCCTTCGACTTCTTCGCCTTCGCCATTACGCCGTCACTTTCTCCGTGCCGATGTGTGCGCGGATCGCCCTCTTGGCATCCCACGGGTCTCTGATCTCGATGAAGTCCCAGCGCCCGAATCCGCCGTGGGCGTTGACCGCCGGCACCCAGAAGTTCTTGCTCGTTGCCACTTTGGCGGCCTTGTCCCTCCGGCCGCTGCCACTGACCTCGACAACCAAATTCAGGGGATGGTCGGGACCCCTCCCGTCGTCGATGCGCACGATGAAGTCCGGGTAGTACGAGCGTTGCTCGGCGTCGATCGTGTATGGGATGACGCAGCCGAGGTGGTCGTTCTTGACGTAGGCGAGAACCTCGGGCATGTCCTCGAGGGACTGGGTCATCTTGTGCTCCCAGTTCGAATCTGCGACGACGTGGGAGACGTGGCACCGCTCCGGATCGGTGGGGTAGACGGATCTTGTCGTGTCGAAATCGACACCCCGTGTCGAGCCGATCGGATCGTAGGGACGCAGGGTCGGGTAGAGCCTCACTCCCTCGTCGCGATTACGAACGATGGCCTGGTAGATCCGATCCGCCGCGTCGTCGGCGAACTTGTGGAACAAGAGCATCTGCGGAAAGCAGTCGTCCTTGAATCTGACGTACTTCGCCATCCAATCGTTCACGATGTCGAGGGCCTGCGGAAACAGCCACGGCTGGCTCATGCCATCAGCATCGAGCAGGTGCCGCTCGACCAGACGCGCGGCGAGGCGGAACGCCACCTCTTGTTCGCGCACCCCTCGTAGCTCGTCGAGCGTGTGCACCGCGGTCTCACCAACGATCGGTGCATTCTCGACCTTGGTGGGCACGTCCGCTGACGAGATCGTGAGGCGCGAGTCGGCTTTGAACTTCGCTGTGAGGCGCTCGCCGGACAGCTCGTAGCGATAGCCGACGACGTGAGGAAAGCTGATCTCGCAGGCGAGCCGATCATCCAAGGCCCGTACCCGGGTGGGAATCGGCCCGGGTTTATCGATCGTTTCCGTGCCCGCCGCGGGGATGAACGAGAACGGGACTCCGTAGATCTCGGCGTACTCGGGCTGGAAGTGGCCCTCGTCGTCGACCACATAGCTGCGGCGACGGAGTCCCCGGCCTACGACCTGCTCGCAGAGAAGCTGGGTGCCAAACCGCCGGACGCCAAGGATGTGGGTCACGGTGTTGGCGTCCCAACCCTCGGTGAGCATCGAGACTGACACGACGCACTTGACGTGCTCGCCGAGCTTCCCGGGCTTGCCAACCGTGTTCATGACCTCGCGGAGCAGGTCCTCGTCGGTGAGTTGCTCGGCGTCACGTCCGGGAAAGCGTTCGCGGTATTCGGCCTTGAACTCCTCGATCTGAACGGCCGCGATCTTCTTGAACTCACGGCTCATGGCGTCGCCGGACTCGAGCTGCTGGCTGTCGATGAGAATGGTGTTCGGTCGAGCCCGCCATTGGTCCCCGTCGACGTTGCTGAACCGCTCGAGGGCGCCGGGAACGGCGACGACGGACCCGTCGGGGAGAGTCTTCTCCCATCCGGCGACGTAGTCGAACACGAGCTTGGAAACAGCGGTGTTGTTGCAGACGACGATAAACACCGGCGGCATCGATCCGTCGACGGCGTCGTCCACCTGCTCGGCCCAGCGCTCGTACGCCTTCTCGTAATGGCCGTAGAGGCTCGTCAGTGCGCCTTCGAGGGCCACTGGCAGCTTCGGACCCGTGCCGTCGTCGACACCTGCTTCCTTCCGGCTCTTCTTCGGCAGCTCGTCGGCGATCCGACCCCAAAGGTCACGGTAGGTCACGCCCGATGCGCGCATGGCGTCGTCGCTCACCGGGACGCGGGGGATCTTCACGATGCCGCTCTCGATAGCGTCGATGAGCGAGAAATCGGAAGCGACCCACGGGAACAGCGTTCCTTCGGGGTAGCCGGAACCGCGGAGGAAGAACGGGGTGGCTGAGAGGTCGTAGACGGTCTTGATACCGAGGCGCTCGTTGACATGATCGAGCCCGGTGAGCCAGACCCGGGCGTCTCGCTCTCGCGCCTCCGCCTCTCGCCGATCGTCGCCCTTCAGCTTGGGCTCCTCGTCCTCTTCTTCGATCTTGTGTCGATAGCAATGGTGCGCTTCGTCGTTCAGGACAACGATGTTCTTCTTGGTCCGGAACTCGCGACACACACGGTTGACCATCTGCGCGGGTGACTCGAGGAAGGGCCCTGCCTCGGTGCCGGCAGCGAGCTGCTTGGTGAGTCGAGCCGCATTGCCGGACTGACGCTCGCGGAGCTGGAACGCGTGGAAGTTCGTGATGACGATCTGGGCACGCTGGAGCTGTTCGACGAGATCCGGCGGAATGAGGTCGCGCTCTCGGTAGTAGTTGTTGGGATCACTCGGCAGGAGCACGCGAAGCCGATCGCGGATGGTGATCCCCGGCGTGACCACGAGGAAGCAGTCGGTAAAGCGAGCATCCTGGGGGCTGGCCTGCTTGTTCAACGTGTGCCAGGCGATGAGCATCGCCATGACGACCGTCTTCCCCGTCCCGGTCGCCATCTTCTGCGCGACACGAAGGAGGCCGGGGTTGGCCCGGTCGCTCTCCTCTCGCAGTTGGTTCGTGATCCACTGGTCGCCCGCTTTGACGGCAGCCTCGGTGAGGTAGATCGCCGTCTCCATCGCTTCGACCTGGCAGAAGAAGAGTGGGCGCTCGCGCTCGGCATCCGTCCAGTACTCGAGGAGCCGCCGAGTCGTGGGGGTGACGTACTGATAGCCCCCCTGCCGCCACAGCGAGACGCGGTCCCGCACGCGGTTGATGAATTCGTTCTCTTCGACGCGGTCCTGGGTCCACTCCGTCTCGAACGCTTGCTGCCCGCCGCGCTTTTTCGCTGCGGGGATCGGCACGAAGTACGAGCTGGGCCGGCGCTCGTCGATGACCTCGTCGGTGATGCCGTCATCATCGAACTTGAAGTGCCGCGTCGGTTCTCTGAACGCGGCGTTGAGAATGGGATTCTCGATGGCAACCGGCGGCATCGTCAGGCCGTCCTCTTCGCGTCGGCGCCACGACGGCGCGCCTCTGCCCACTCGGTGATCTCGGCACGACTCCAGAGGCGGGGACGCCCGCGGCCGAGATCCAGGACTGGGCGGGGCATCTCCGAGTAGCGGCGCTGGTACCGGCTCACCGTGTTGCGCTGCGAGAGCCCGAGAAGGTCGGCGATCCCTTGTGCGTCGATCAGGTCGGAGACATCCAGCTTGGGTGGCACGGCCAAAGGCTACACGTGTTGACTCACCTTGGCTTTGACTCGACGGAGGCTCGAGCGTTCCCTCGATGACTGCGATAGAACGAACGCATGGCCGAAATGGCACGCCTGGAGTTCGGAGCGTTGTCGGAAGCGTGGCGGGGCGAGGCGTCTGACTTCACGCCGCTTCTCAATGAGCAACTTGATGCCATCGGGCAGGTCATCGACGTTGAGCTGGCAGCGATCGGCGAGTCGGAGGTACGAACGACAGGCGAGCGGCGCATTGACATCGTCGCGCATGGTGAGGACGGGTCTGAGTTCGTCATCGAGAACCAGTACGGCAAGGCGGACCATGACCATCTCACCCGCGGGCTCGCGTACGCGGTGGCCCGTCGGGCGCGCGGACTTATCGTGGTCGCCGAGAAGCATCGTGACGAGTTCCGCGAAGTTGCTGAGTACCTGAACGAAATGGCGGAGCACGACCCGGACCGGGGTGTCGCAGTCTGGCTCGTCGAGGCACGGGCTGTCCGGATCGGTAACAGCCCCTGGGCCCCCCTGTTCGAGGCTGTCGCCAAGCCCAACCGCTTCACAGCAACGGTCGAGCAGGCCAAGCGATCTGAGCAGCGGCTCCAGTCGCTTGACGAGTTCTGGGAGCTCTTCGAGTCGGACAACTCTCGTGACGCCGCCCAGACCGTCATCGGTCGGTGGCGGAGCGAGGGCCGACGCAGACGCCTCGGTCCAAACCATGTTGTCCTCGAAGCCGAGGGTCCATCGCGAAACGGATATCGGACGGTGGTCGCCGTCTACTCCGACGGCCGCGTGCTCGTTCCATTCAGTGCGTATGCCGGCACCAACAGTGGCATCGCAATCGACTCCCTTACCACGGACGAATTTCGGACCAGCGCCGACTCTCTCTTCGGCTTCGACGGCTCGGAGCGCCATGGCCGTACCGAACCCGGATGGCTTACCGACGAGACAGCCGAACGTCTCCTCGAATTCTGCGAACGCGTTGCCGACGCCTATGCGGCGGCCCTCAACGATCCGATTATGGAATGATGCGCCCCGTCTGAACCAAGGTCAGTTCGGGTTAGCAAGCCGCGCTCCGTGGTTCTCCCTCGCCCGCGAGTTTGGCTGGTCCACCAGGACAACTCCTGTCCCGGCCACTCCGCCTTGGTCGGCACCTTGGTAACCGCAGGTGTCAAGACGTCTTCTTTCCGAACCCAGGCGGTATCAAGCGTTCCTTCACGGGGTCCGGGATCGCTGTCACCGGGAGCGGTGGTAGATGGTTGACCGCGCTCGGGTAGAAGACCGCCAGCACGAAGGCAACTGCGTCAACCATCGCTTCCAGTACCCCTACACCGTCCAGTCCTGGCCACGGCTCACCGAACGCCACGGAAACCGGGAAGTGGGTTTTCACGTCCATCTCCGGGGGAAGGTCCGGAAGCTCAGACTCAAACTCCCATCGGCCCACTTCTGCACCGTCCTCCAGCGGGTTCCCGAACGACTTCCCTCCCGTAAAGCCGGGGAGACTACGCCGCTCCTCCCCAAGCTCAGTGAACATGTCGATCTGCGTCGTTACGGACTGCCAGGTTGGGTGCAAGGCCCGATGCTTGTCCTGCACTTCGAGGGAGTGCAGTCGTCTGAGTGCGTCCGGCACCTGCGCGATGGTCGGTCCCCAGATCGAGAGATCGAAACTGTTGTATGGCTGCAACTCCTCGATTCGCGTTTGTTCGCCCACCCGCAACAAGCGGATCTTGCCGCGTCGACTCTCGAACGCTTCCGGCGCTGCGCAGATCGGGAACTCGCAGGAACGCGCTTCGTCATCGGTCAGGTCGCTGCGCGCCGGGAAGGTTTGACCGACGCCGACCAACGCCAGCTCGTAGACGAGATGGTCGAGGGCACACCGGAGGTTGTGGAGCACGTCTCCGATGACCGGGCCAAGATGGGGTGGCGTTGGTTCGATCCCATAGACGCGAAAGACGTACTCGACGGTCTCGTGGTCGGGTTCGGGGACGATTTCGTAGGGATGGTCTTCAAGGAAGGCCCTGATTTCGTCCCGGAGGCTCGCCAAGTGCGTCCGTGCCCGTTCCCACTTCGCTCCACAGGATCCGTAGGAGTGGAACACGAGAACCCTTCCTTCCCATGGGTAAGAAGCGGCGCGACGAGGAACCTACGCAAGAGACCGACGAAGGTCTACAGCAGTCGCCAGGGACAGCCTCAGTCTCCGTCCAACTCATCGACTGGCTGAGGGCCTTCAACCCGCGAGAGGAATGCCGCACTCCCACGCCGACCTGGCCTGAAGCGGGCTCCCGACCAGCCATTTTCACAATTTCGGCGTTCTTCACAACGACTGTGAATTTGGGATGCAGTCGACTTGCGGCTGAAGCGAGCGCTCGCTGGCCACGGAGGCTTCGCGGAGATCGGTCCGCGGCGCTCTACGTCCACGAGGCTGTGACGGAGTACGCACAGCACGCAGACACCGAGAGGCCATCCAAGGCCATCGGCACGGTTTGATGGATGAAACTGTTTACATTTTAAGTTGATCTATATACACTTTCATACATGACACAGGCTGCAGAAGCACTCAGGCCTCTCGAGACAGACTGGACGTTCACAGCGGCCGAGGCGCGCACCGCGGGCATCCACTGGCGCGACCTCTACGCGATGCGCGACCGAGGCGACATCGTCGAGCTTTCCCGCGGCGTCTATCGCCGCGCTGACGCACCTCCGGTCATGCACCTGGACCTCATCGCGCTCACCAAGCGAGTTCCGCACGGAATGGTCTGTCTGACCTCCGCGCTCGCCTACTGGGACCTGACCGACGAGATCCCCCGGGCCGTTCATTTCGCTGTCCCGCGAGGTAGCCGGCCGCCGATCATTGACTACCCGCCGACCAGTATCCACGTCTTCGATGCCGACACCTTCGAACTAGGGCGGAGCATCGAGAGACTCGAGACTGGCGAAGAGATCGCCATCTCAACCCCCGAGCGGTCGGTCATCGACGTCATGCGGTTCCGCAACCAGCTCGGACGCGACGTCGCCTTTGCATCGATGCGCGAGTACCTGAACCGCCCTGGGGCGAAGCCTGGGCGGCTCATCGAACTCGCACGCGAGCTTCGTGTCGCAGGCCCGGTCACGGATGCGCTGGAGATCTTGCTGTCGTGAGCCGTTCGGTGAGCCGTGAGACCACCGCGGGGCGCATCTATCAGGATCTCCGCAACCAGGCACGGCGCGAGAAGCGACCCGGTGACGAGCTGATGTTGCTCTACGCGCTCGAGCGCTTCCTCTACCGCGTCACCCAGTCGTCATACGCCGATCGCCTGGTCCTCAAGGGTGGCCTCCTCCTCGCAGCGTTCGAGCTCCGTCGGCCGACACGGGACGTCGACATGGTCGGCTCCCTTGACAATGACGAAGGCACGATCCGTACCTGCATCGACGAAGTTGTATCGCTCGATCTCGACGATGGCGTGACCTTCAAACCCGAAGAACTCACGATCGAGATCATCCGCGACGAGGACCCGTACCCTGGCCTACGGGTCCGCTTGCCGGCGTACATCTCCCGTGCACAGCTCAAGCTCACACTGGATTTCAACTTCGGCGACCCGATCGTGCCGGCAGCTGAGCGCGTCACCTATCCGAGTGTCCTCACCGACGGCGACGCCTTCTCGGTCTTGGCCTATCCGCTCACAGCCGTCCTCGGCGAGAAGATCGAGACGATGGTCCGGCGAGGTGACGCCAACACTCGGGAACGTGACTTCGCTGACGTCGCCCGAATCATCCGTCGAGAAGAAATCTCAGGTGACCAAATGCGATCCGCGCTCGAAGCGACCGCCGAGTTCAGGGTGACCGAGCTTCGACCTCTCTCGGAGGTACTCGTCACTCTGGGAACCGCGAGACAGACTGCCTGGACGGCATACCGCGAGCGGGTCGGCGAGACGGTCCTCTCAGAAGACTTCAGCGTCGTTGTCGGTGCGGTCATCGCCTTCGCCGACCCCATCATCACCGGCGACACCGTCGGTGCTCGATGGTCTCCGACGCACGGGCGCTGGCAGCCGCTCTCCTAACGGATCGACTCGTCGCCACCTCTCGACGGCAACGTCGACGGCGCCATCGAATACTCCAGCGAGCAGCCTTCAACCCGTGTTCCTGACCTGCACAGACTATGCCGCTTGCGAAACCTCCAGTTCCTTCCAGCGGCCGTCGAACGGCGCTCGGCCTCACGGCCGGCGCCTTGGCGCTTCCGAACTCTTGTCGGGCTCATGACCATCGAGGTGGAAGCGGCGGAGGAACTCGCCGGTAGGCACTCGAAGGACACGGCCGATCCGATAGTTCGGAATCCCCTCAGCCCCCTCCGTCTCGCGGTACACGGCCGCCTGTTGAAACGCCAGACCGCGACTGATGCGCAGGAGCCTGGCAGCCTCTTCGACCGTGAGCGCGCCGGGTAGATCGTCAAGCTCCGATGTGGGCGGTTCCTGGTGGGAGTGCGAAGTGCGTGTCATGGGGCGGCCTCTCGAGCGACGGCGTGACATGACAAGGGGACGACACCGGCCTATCGGCATCCCTCACGTGGCGCTTCCCGACACCTCACAGCCCGCCGTTAGGTCAGGCGGGCAGAGCACTCGGGGCACCAGGCATCGTTGTCCGAGGCCACCACCCGCTGGCGACACGAGCGGCAGAAGCGCGAACCGGGAGGAGGCTCACCGGGCTCCGCCACGTCACCACGGGCGATCGCCACACCACTTGCCTTGGTCGGTGCGGTGGGCACAGCACCCATCCCCCGCAGGTCACGTCGCATTCCAACCATCAGGCGAATCACGGCCGTACCCGCGAGCAGGGCCGACATAATGACAGCGGCATAGAGCGCCACCCCGAGGGCGGACGCGATGGCTTGGGCTGTCGAGGCGTCTGGCTCATCCGCAAGACGTGCATACACGATCGTTGCCCCGAGCACCCCCAAGACTCCGATGATCCAAGACAACACGAACAACACCGTTCCGATGATCTGCGCGTTGTCGATGTCGGCCCGCTCCTCGAAATTGAAGAGGTCCCCTCGAGGTTCGCCACCCTCAACAGCACGAAGGAGCGACTCGAGAAGTCGTGCCTCTGACGGGTCGTCGACTTCTCGCCGCAAACCGCGAAGCGCGGCTTCGTCCTCGGCCGAGATGGCCACCGGATCACTCGGGAGACGGCGGATCCACTCCATGTCGGCGGCAGTCAGGGACATGGGAACCTACGCTTCGACCGAGCAGCGCGGTAGTTGTGAGCTGGGAATCCTGGCAACAGCAAGTCGCTCTCACAGTCCGAGGGAGGCGATCGTTTCCTCAAGGATCTTGTCATCATCGGCGTATGGAATGGCTGTCTTCGGCAGAGCGAACCTCCGGTAGACCTGCGCAAGAAGCGAGTAAGCGTCTCGCTCGTAGTCTCCGGTCGCGTCAAATTCGTCATCCCAATCATCGACAACGGCGAGGTGGGTCTCGGCGAACATCCAGTTGTCGCGCTCTGGAACGAGAGGGGGTTCGAGGCCACTTCTCATTTGTCGCCCCAAGCTCCTCAGCCGCCATCCTTCCCTCTTCTGCCTGCTCATCAGCTCTCGCGATACAAGGCGACAGAACTCAAATGTGTATTCAACGAGGACGACGCGATTGACGCGTACGGCAGGTCGGCCTTCGACCTCCAACCGCCTGTACCTTTCTTGTGCCCAACCCAAGAACTCTGATGTTGCTGCGGTTGCACACAGCAAGAGGCCGTCGGGTTCCAACCAAACGACCCGATCCTTGTCAGCTGTCACCAAGGACCCTTCCTCAATTCGGACCTCTATTCCGTATCCGAGTCCGAATCCGTTGTCTCGCACGTGGTACCGGGCCAGACGATCAAGAACACCCCGTAACCCCTCGCTGTCATAGAAGTCATCGATCTCACCAACCCCGAGGGGCGGAAGGGCGGCCAGTCCGTAAACCGCGAATTCAGTCCAGTCCATGTACTTGATGACTCGGGAGACGAGTTCTCGATACCGCTCGGCCTGATCGACCTCCGGCTGGACAGGAGTACGTGGGAGGGTGAGATTCCGGCGGGCGATGCGGCCGTCGCTGATGTCTCTGTGGATTTGGCCTACCGGTGCCCATTCCGTATGGGCGCCGGTACGGCGAGCGACGGCGAAGGACGGCACCGTCTTCCCCGCCTCAGTGAACTCGCGCGTCACGAGGGCAGGGCGCTGATCGTCATCCGCTTCGTCGATCTTGATCGCCAAGATCAGCTTGTCATCCCCGCGCTGATACACGCGTGGGTCAACGCGCTCGCTCAACGGCGGATAGGTGAGTTGACTGATGACGTCGCGATGGCGCTTCCGATCGATTCGTTGGGCGGGTACGGGGACGACTTGCTTCGCCACTTCCTCATCGAGATTCACCGGCTTCTCAGTACGAACGGCGATAGTGATGACACCACCGTCCGCGTTGGCCATCGCCGCTACGTCCTTGGCGAGTTCCCATCGCCCTTGATCGGAATCAAGGTCGTAGGGCTGGCTCTTGAACTCACACCACGTGGATTCCTCCGTCCCCGAGATGTCATCGTCCCTGCCCTCCTCAAGGGCAGCGAGCAACTCCTCAGGCGAGTGGACCGGCACTGATGCTCCAACCTCGAGACTGTTGTGACGTCACGATTGGGGTACGGGGACAATCCTGGCGAACCTAGTCCGAACGGGCACCGCGACCTATGAGCGGTCGCCTTTGACAGGCGACTCAGGGGGTTCGGCGTAGCGCGTTCCGCCCGCGAAGGCTGAGATTTTGCTCACTTTTTGCTCACTTTTGGCTCGGAGCGACCCCGAGACGCGCAGAGGCCCCGGAGCGAATCCGGGGCCTGACCTGCACCTTTACCGAGTGGGCGCTAGAGGATTTGAACCTCTGACCTCTTCCGCGTCAAGGAAGCGCTCTCCCCCTGAGCTAAGCGCCCGAATGCCGGCGCTCCGTGAGCGCCACGGCAGATCATAGCGATGGGTGGGACACGTTCCCGTGGTCGAAGCGCAGGCAGCACGGTTCGCGAATGGTCACATCGGGTAGGGCGATAGGGAGGCGAGACGACGAGGAGGTTCTCCCGGATGGCGAACCCCATGCTGGATCAGGGGCCGGTGCCGAGGATCACCCACGGTGCGATCGAATACCTTGCCGGTATCGCCCTCATCGCGATGCCGCTGATCCTCGACGTCGAAGCGGGGGCGGCGGTCGCCCTCGCCGTGGCGCTCGGCATCGTGGTGCTCCTGGTCGCGGCCACCACCGAGGAACCACCCGGACTCATCGAACTGATCCCGATCGAGATCCACGTCGTGCTCGACTTCGTGCTCTCGGTGGTCCTCATCGCCACGCCGTTCGTGTTCGCGTTCTCCAACGAGGTCCAGCCCACCGTGTTCTTCGTCGGCCTGGGGATCGTCCATCTCCTGCTCACGGTCGGGACGCGATTCCGAACCGACCAACGGGATCGTCAGGCGACTTCCTCTGCGTGATCTCGACCCCTCCAACGGCGCGAACTTCGGGCGGATCGTTTTCTCGGTGACCACTCGCCGTTCGATGGACTGCCACAGGTAGTCAGCTGGCGCCCCCATCCGCGACCCGGTGGCAGCGGGCGTCACGCGTCGAGGGGACCGCCGCCCGGCTCGGCGTCCTCGGCATCTCGCTCGGGCACGGGCTCGTAGGGGCTCTGTCGGACGCGAATGAGGGCCGCCCCCATCCCCACGATCAGAAGGGCACCGCTGGCGAGGACGAGGTAGAGCCCCTCGCCCACCTTGGTGTCGATACGCCCCCCACCGGTCTGCACGATCGTCTCGACCCCGGCGACGTCGCCGATATCGACGATGGCGATGCCGGCCAACGCGACCCCGCAGACGAACGCCGCCACACCCGACCAACGCGACACCGCCCCCTCCCGGGTCGAGTGCAGGACGAGCGCACCCGTCGCCAGGATGAGCAGCACCGCGACCACGGTGCCGTCGTTCAGGTCGAACGCCGACAGGTTGACGGTGACGAACGGCCCTTCCGCACGCCCCCAAGGAAGCACGAGCCCCATCGCGCCGGCCGCGATCCCGAGGATCGCCAGGAAGATGCCCACGGTCTGGCGCTTCGTCGTCGCCACGGTCGTCCTCTCGTGGAGTCGGGCCTGGAATGTCCGACCCGCCTTGTGCCGGATCGACCCACCCCTGCGGTGTTGGATCCGGCAGAAGGGGCGATGTCTGGAGGCGGCGAGGGGAATCGAACCCCTGTAGAGGGTTTTGCAGACCCTTGCCTGAGCCACTCGGCCACGCCGCCGTGGCCTGTCAGGTTACGCGGACGACGGCTCGTGGAACCGAACTTCGGGCACGGGATCGAGTTCGGGGTCGTCGTCGCGGAGGCGGGCCAACGCCTCCTCGCGATCCGACTCGTCGAGCGGGCGGGTGTTCACGCAGAACTCCACCAGGACGCCGTTGGGGTCGAGGGCGTAGATCGACCGGCACCAGCCATGGTCGATCTCGGAGACGGTCTCGCCCGCATCCAGCATGCGCTGCTTCCTCGTCTCGAGGTCATCGAGCGAGTCGGCGGCGAACGACACATGGTTCACCCACTCGGGGAGCCCGAGGCCCTGGGAGATGGCCGGGTTCCAGTCGTCGCCGATGGTGTCGTCGTGGAGATCCCAGAAGGCGATCATGCCTCCCCCGCCCGTGTCGTAGAAGAGGTGCTTGGCCCAGCCGCCGTCGGGCGTGGGCGCAGCTTCGACCTTGGCGAGTTCGAAGCCCATCACCTCGGTGTAGAAGCGGTGGGTGGCGTCGATGTCCTTGGCGGCGATGGCGATGTGATGCAGTCCCATGCGGGCAGCATCGCGCATCGCACGCCCGTAGTGTCCCGGACCATGGGAATCGGTCACTACGACAATCCGTACCTCGTCGTCGAGTGGGACGACGAGCCACCGCCCGGCACGACCTGCGAGCCGCTGCGCTTCGTCACTCCCGACCGGGCGATGGCGACAGGCTGGCTGTACACGCGCGGGGGCGAGGACACCGTCGCCGTGCTCGCTCACCCCCGGGCCGACTTCGCCCGTCACTATGCGGTTCCCGATCTCGTCGACGCCGGCGTCGCCGTGCTGACCCTCAACACCCGGTTCGGCGGCACCGAGATGTCGATCATCCACGAAGCGTGTCTGGTCGACGTCGCCGCCGCCCTGGTCGAGATGCGGCGGCGCTACGACCGAATCGTGCTGATCGGCAATTCGGGCGGTGGCTCGCTCATGACCTTCTACCTGCACCAGGCGCTCGCTCCCGACGGCAAACGGCTCACCGACACGCCCGGTGGACAGCCCTACGACCTCAACACCTTCGAGATGCCATCGGCCGATCTCATGGTCTACCTCGCCGCCCACCCCGGCGAAGGCCACTACCTCCGCCACGCCATCGACCCGTCCGTCGTCGACGAGGCCGACCCGCTGTCGCGCGATCCCGACCTCGACATGTACAACCCGGCCAACGGCTTCGCCGAACCGCCCAACGCGAGCCGGTACGACACCGAGTTCCTGGAGCGGTACCGGGAAGCGCAACACGCCCGCGTCGCCCGTATCGACAAGGCGGCTCGGGCCGACATCGACCGCCGCCGGGCGGCGCGGGCGCGGTGGAAGGAGACGCGCGACCCCGACGATCGCCGAGCGTCGATCGCCACCGAGTTGCTCACCATCTTCCGCACGGACGCCGACCCCCGCTTCACCGACCTCAGCCTCGACCCCTCGGACCGCACCTACGGGTCGCTCTGGGGCACACGTCCCGACTGGATCAACTACGGCGTCGTCGGTTTCTCGCGGGTGATGACACCCGAGGCGTGGCTCTCGACCTGGTCGGGGCTGTCCTCCCGAGCGGAGGTCGCCGACACCGGCGGGCGGATGACCCTCCCGTGCCTCCACATCGCCTATGCGGGCGACCATTGCATCTTCCCCAGCGATGCCGACCTCGTCTGCGACTCCCTGGCCACCGACGACCTCACCCGCCTGACTTTCCCCGCCGACCACTACGGATTTCCCACGGATCGTGGTCGCTCCCGCGCGGTGCGGGCCATTCCGGAGTGGCTCCACAACCAATAGCCCGAAGGGGTCAGACCAAGCGGACACACCGCCGCCAACCTCCGTCACCCGGGCCCCGACTTCGGACATCCCTCTCAACTGCCCCTCCACAGATGCCGTCGGCCGCGGTTAGGTGGACCGGGATTCCTCGGTGGAATGGGAGGCAACCGTTGGCAACGGTTGGCGCAATCAGCTTGCCGGACGCGTTGGCGTCCGGGCGATCGACATCGCATCACTACGTGGGGCACGACCGTCGCGCGGGCCCGCCCGCCGACGTCGACGCCGGCTTGGGGGCACTCGGCACGGTCAGCACGCTCCTCGTCCTCCTCTGGCTCGGCGCCCTGACCCTCTTCGTCGTCGAGGCCACGCTCCCCGCCGGCATCGACAACGCCGGGCTCACCTCGCTCCTCGAGGCCGCGGCTGCGGCGCTCGGGTCGGTCGTCGTGGTCGTCTCGTTCGTGCGGTGGCGCCTCATCGGAGAAGCGCGGATCCTCTGGCTCGGCGTCGCCGCGTTCTTCCTCGGACCGGTCGCCGCCGGCGCGGGTGGGCTGATCCCGGAGATCGTGTCCGGACCGGCGCCCCGCTTCGTCAGCGAGGTCCTCGTCCCGACGGCTGAGCTGGTCGGCATCGCCGCCCTGGCCGCCGCGGCCCTCGTCTCCGAAGTCGACAGTCGCCTCCGCCCCGTGCGCGCGGTGGCGGGCGCGGCCATCTTCGCGGTCGCCATCGCCGCGCTGCTGTCGATCGTCCCAGCCGCTGCCGCCGTCGTCGCCGCGCCCACGGGTCAGGCCGCGACCGGGATCGCCTGGTGTGCCGTGGCGCTGCTCCACGCTCGCGCCGCACGGAGCGTTCGCCGCCGCCACTACGTCGCGATCGTGGTCGCCGCCTCCGGCCTCGCCTTCGCCGCCACGACCCGCGCTCTCGCCGCGGAGGCCGTCGGCCCCTTCGACGCCATCCCCTACGTCTTCGTCGTGATCGCCCTCGCCGTGCTGTTCGGCCAGGGAATCCGCGACCTCGAGGTCGCCTTCTGTGTCCAGCGGGAGCAGCTCCTCGATCGCCAGGTGGTTGCCGAGGCCGAACAGGCCCGCAGGGACGTGGAGCACACGCACGAGGGCCGGAGGCGACACGACGCCCGCAACGCCCTCATGGCCATCCAGGGGGCCGCCTACGTGCTCGACCACCACCGGGACCGCATCGACGCAGACCGCCGCGAGCAGTTGGCCAACGCGGTCACCGGCGAGGTCAACCATCTCAGAGAGCTGATCGAGACCAGTCGCGATCCGGCTCCCTTCCGTGTGACCGAGATGGTCAACGACCTCGCGGTCGACGAGCCCACACCGAGCCAGATCGTCCTCGACGTCGCCGACGACCTCGTGGCCGTGGGCGGCGTCCTCGAAACCACGGAGGTCATCCGCCGGTTGATCCGGAATGCCCACCACCGTGCCCCGGGCAATCCGATCACGGTCCGCTCGGAGCGGGACGGCGACTGGGTCGTCGTCTACGTCGAAGACCGCGGCGCCGGCTTTGAACGGCGACAGCGCGACGCCGTCTTCGACCCCGCGTCCCGAGAAGGCGGAGAGGCCGGACTGGGTCTGTTCGTCTGTCGCCGGCTGATGCTCGACCAGGGGGGCGACCTCTGGGTCGAACAACGTTCCGGCGGTGGCGCGAGCTTCGCGTTGTGCCTCCCCGCCGAAGCGTCAGAACCCACATCCGAATTCCCATCCGAGGGCGCCCCCGACGAACACCGCCGGGACGCCGAGGAGATCGTGTCCCGATGACCACCACCCCGACCCGCATGCGGGCACTCATCGTGGACGACCACGAGATGATCGCCCAGGGCATCGCCGTCGCCCTCGGTGCCGCCGGCGTGCAGACCGAGGTCACGTCAGGTCCCACCTCGGAGGACGTCGTCGCCCTGGCCGAGAGCCACCAGCCCGACGTCGTGCTCCTCGACCTCCAGATCGGTGGTGAGATCGGCAGCGGACTCTCGCTGATCAAGCCGCTGAAGGCTCTCGGCGCACGCGTTCTCGTGGTCACCGGCGTCACCGACCGGGCCGCGCTCGGCGAGTGCCTCGAGGTGGGCGCCGTGGGCGTCGCCTCGAAGAGCGAGGGCTTCGACGCCCTCGTCGACAAGATCCTGCGAGCCGCCACGGGCGAGAGCGTGATGACCCAACAGGACGAGTACGCACTCATCGACGAGGCCCGACGCCGCCGCGAGACCGACCGCGTCCGGCTCGAGCCCTTCGACGACCTCACGCCCCGCGAGCAGACCGTCCTCTGGGGTCTGATGGAGGGCAAGCAGGCCGACGCCCTCGCCGAGGAGTCATACGTCTCCATCTCGACGATCCGCACCCAGATCCGGGCCATCCTCCGCAAGCTCGAGGTGAACTCCCAGTTGGCCGCAGTGGCGATGGCCCGCGAAGCGGAGTGGCGACCGGACGCCTCCATCTGCGACACCAACCAGGTCATGACCCACTGAGGAGATCAACCATGAACCGCCCGACCTTTCAGCAGCTCCGCCACGATGAACGCGGCGCGACCGCCGTCGAGTACGCCATCATGGCCTCGCTCATCGCCGCCGTGATCGTCGCGGCGGTGACCGCCCTCGGCGTCAACGTCACCGCTCTCTTCGAACAGGTTCCGGCGTTCTGAACCACGTGCGTTGACGAGTTGGTCAGCAGTCTGCTGACCACTCCGCGAGCCTTGTCTCCTCGCGACCCCGGGCGTACGCCCGGGGTCGTTTCGCGTGCTTCAGTTCTCCCCCCAACCGGCGCCCCGCAGGATTCGTCAATCTTGGCGATGGCGCTCCTCCTGGCGTCCCGCATGATGGCGACAGTGTTCGACGAAGAACACCAGGCCTCGGGGACGGAGAGCAACACCCCAGGCAAGTGACCAGATACCACACCCAGGAGGACACTCCCATGCAGACGCTCATCCGCCACTACCTGGCGCTCACCGGATACCTGAAGGACCGTGAAGAGGGCGCCACCGCCGTCGAGTACGGCCTCATGGTGGCCCTGATCGCTGCGGTGATCATCGCAGCCGTCACCTTGATCGGCACCAACCTCGACACCCTCTTCCGGAAGGTCGCAGGCAAGCTCGTCTGAGCAGCCCCGATCCCTAGCGAAATCGACGGATTCCCCCCTCCGTCCCCGTTCGGGGCCCCCGGGACACCCCGGGGGCCCCGAACCTAAGCCTCAGGAGCGATCGATGGCTCGTACAGCTCTCACAACTCGCTTCACCCCCGGCCACCGGGCACGCGGTCAACGCGGTGCCGTCGCCGTGGAACTCGCTCTCGTCCTCCCCATCCTCGTGATGCTGCTCTTCGGCATCGTCGAGTTCGGGCGGGGCTACAACGCCAAGGTCTCGCTCCAGGGTGCAGTGCGTGAAGGCGCCCGCGTCCTCGCGCTCGACTCCGGCGATCCCGTCAGCACAACCGTCGATGCGGCCCCGTCCCTCGATGCCGGCCTCATCACCATCAACACGTCGGGCGCTCCGTGCACTCCCGGACAGCCGGTGAGCGTCACCGCCAGCTACCCGTTCGAATACAACATCCCACTCTTCGGATCGGCCACCCAGACCATCTCGGCCACAGGAGTCATGCGATGCACCGGATAACCCACCTCGAACCCCATGACGAACGCGGCGTCGTTGCCGTGGTCGTCGCTCTCCTGCTCACTGCCATGCTCGGGATGGGTGCTCTGGTGGTCGACGTCGGCGCGCTGTACCAGGAGAAGCGCGAGCTCCAGAACGGCTCCGACGCCGGCGCTCTCGCCATCGCCGAGGACTGCGCCGGCGGCGAGTGCGGCGCGTTCAACGACACCGCGACGTCACTCGCCGACCCCAACGCCGAGGACGACGCCACCACCGTCGACGACGTCACCATCGACATGGCTGCACAGACCGTCACGGTCGACACCAGTACCTCCGACCCGGGCGGCGGCTCGGTGATCGCCTACAAGTTCGCCCAGGTCCTTGGCCTCACCGGCGACACCGTCCACGCATCGGCGACCGCACAGTGGAGCCACGTCATCAGCGCCCCCGCGGTACCGCTCACGATCTCGCAGTGTGAGTGGACTGCCAACGGGGGCAGCGACCCGTCGGTGAAGCCTGTCACGCCTCCCTCCGGCACGATCACGCTGACCTTCCACAGCGGCAACGACACCAACACGTGCAACGTCGGTTCTGGGTCCTCGGGTTCGGACCTCGCCGGCGGGTTCGGCTGGGTCGACTCCACCGACGACTGCGTCGCGGACTACACGGTCGACGATGGCGGTGTTTGGGTGAGCAGCAAGACCGGCAACACACCCACGGGCACCGGTTGCGACCCGTCGCACTTCGCCCTGGGCTCGACCATCCTCGTCCCGGTGTTCGACGGAGCGCCCTCCGGCAGCGGGACCAAGGGTGGATTCCACCTCATCGGGTACGCCGCGCTCGAGATCTCCGGAGTCCACCTCTCGAACTCGAAGAACTGGAGCTACGGAGAACCCTGTGACCTCGGCGAGGACGACACCGGAAGCGACACGCAGTGCCTCGTCGCCAAGTTCGTCAAGTTCTTCGAGGCCAACGCCACCACCGGGGGGCCCAATGGGCCCTCGTTCGGGGTCGACACCGTCGCCCTCATCAAGTGAACACGACAACCACACGACCGCAGCGTTCCGACACGGGACCTGACACACCGACCAAGACAGCACACCAGGAGGAATCATGAAGCGCAGGATCGTCGGCGTCACCGCCGCCATCGCACTGGCCGGAATCGGCACCCTCGTTCTCGTCGCCTACGTGGGCGCAGCCGAAGACCGGGCGCTCGCCGGCGAGAGGACCGTCGACGTCTTCGTCGCCGCCAAGTCGATCGAACGGGGCACCCCCGCCGACGACATCACCGGTTCGGTCGAGAAGGAGCGCATCCCCGCCAAGGTGAGCGCAGAGGACGTCGTGACCGACCTCGCGGCCCTCGGCGATCGCGTCGCCGGATCCACGATCAGCCCCGGCGAGCAGATCACCGCGGCGCGCTTCGTCGAGACTTCCGAGCTCAACGAGCTCGGACAGGTGAGTGTGCCCGACGGCATGCTCCAGGTCACGATGTCGCTCTCACCCGAACGAGCGGTGGGTGGACTGATCCAGCCGGGCTCGACCGTCGCCGTGGTGGCGTCGTTCAACGGTGGTGCTGGCGGCGGTGAAGAAGGCAGCGAGGGTGCTCCCGATGACAGCGCCACCACCATCATCGTCCACAAGGCGCTGGTGACCACCGTTCAGAACGCCGGCACGACCGCGACCGACAACAGCGACGAGAACCAGGCTCCGGACGGAAGCGTGTTCGTCACGCTCGCCCTCAGCGGCCCCGAGGTGGAGCAGGTCGTCCACACCGCTGAGTTCGGCTCGGTATGGCTCGCCTTCCAGCCCGCGGACGCCCCCGAGGACGCCCAGATCGTCACCCCGGCGAACGTCCTCCGGTAGCCGCGACGTTCAACCGAGACAGACGAGACCAAAGGAACCAACGATGAGCAGGATCGTATTCGCCAGCCAGGATGCGGACTTCGAAGTCCGCATCCGCGAGGCATTCGAGAACCGCCTCAACGGCCAGCTCCGTTGCTGGGATCGCGACATGGTCGACGTCGATGTCGACGAGCTCGTTGCCGACCTCACCAACGACGGGCCCGATGTCATCACCTTCGGCGCCGACGTCGACATCGAGGCGGCGCTGCGACTCACCCGGGCCATCGACCGGGACCACCCCGAGATCGAGGTGGTCCTCGTCACGAAGCCGTCGACGAAACTCTGGGAGCGCGCCCTCAAGGCTGGTGTGAAGGCGGTCATCCCACCCGACGCCGAGATCGACCAGGTGCGGGAGGAGTTCGAGCGGGCCCTCGAGTCCGCCGACCGACGCAGGGTGAACCTGTCGTCGGACGGTGACCCGGCCGGCCGCTCGCATCGAGTGCTCGTCGTCACGGCCGCCAAGGGCGGTGCGGGGAAGTCGGTGGTCGCCAGCAACCTCGCCGTGGGCCTGGCGCAAGCAGCCCCCGAGAACGTGGTGCTCGTCGACCTCGACCTCCAGTTCGGTGACGTGGCGGGGGCGCTCCAACTGACCCCCGAGCACACCATCGCCGATGCCGTGGGTGTCAAGGCACTCGACATCACGGGGCTCAAGGTGTTCCTCACCCCCCACCGCTCGGGTCTGTACACGCTGTGCGCACCCCTGACTCCCCCCGATGCTGACGACGTGACCCCTGAGATGGCGGCCCGTGTCATCGAGCTCCTCAGCGAGGAGTTCCGATACGTCGTGGTCGACACCTCGGGCGGCCTCACCGAGCACACGGTTGCCGCCTTCGAGACCGCCACCGACTTCGTGCTCGTCGGCAACATGGACGTCCCCAGCGTGCGCGCCCTCAAGAAAGAGGTCGACGTGCTGGACCAGCTCGGCCACGTGCGCCAGGCACGCCACTTCGTCTTGAACCGATCCGACAGCCGGGTCGGGCTCTCGCAACCCGACGTCGAGGCCACCGTCGGACTGAAGGTGGCTGCGGCCATCCCCAGCTCACGGTCGGTGCCGATGTCGTTCAACCAGGGCACCCCGATCGTCGAATCGGAGTTCCGATCCCCCGTCGCACGCGCCCTCATGGACTTCGTCGGCACCTTCGCCGAGGTTCCGGCCCAGAACGAATCGGGCAGCTCACTGCTGCCTTGGAGGAGGTAATCGAATGAAGCTCAGCGAGCGCATCAAGAAGGGCTCGACCCCGGCGGAGACCGCCGAGACGGTCGGGATCGTCGACGACGAGGTCGAAGTGCAAGCCGACGCTCCCGTCAAGAAGAAGGCGAAGAGCAGTCACGGCAAGAAGCCGGCCGCGAAGAACGCCACCGGCGAGACCAAGGCTTCGGCCAACCCCCTCGCCGCGCTCAAACAGCGCGCCCAGGAGGCACTGTTCGCCCGCCTCGGCGCCCGGCTCTACGACGCGTCGCTCAGCGAGGAGCAGCTCCGCACGTACGTGGTCGAGGAGCTGGGCCACGTGCTCGAGGAGGAGGAGACTCCCCTCTCCCCCGCCGAGCGCCAGCGGCTGGCGGGCGACATCACCGACGACGTGCTCGGCCACGGCCCGATGGAGGAGTTCCTCAACGACACGACCGTCACCGAGGTCATGGTCAACGGCCTCGAGCCGATCTACATCGAGCGCGACGGCCGGATCCTCGAGACCGAGGCGAAGTTCCTCTCCGAGGAGCACCTCCGCCGGGTGATCGACCGCATCGTGACCCGCGTGGGCCGGCGCATCGACGAGTCGTCGCCGATGGTGGATGCCCGCCTGCCCGACGGTTCACGGGTCAACGCGATCGTGCCGCCGCTCGCCGTCGACGGCCCTGCCCTGACCATCCGGAAGTTTGCCGCCGACCCCTACGGTGTCGACGAGCTGGTGTCGTTCGGGACACTGACGCCCCAGGTGGCCGACCTCCTCAACGCCTGCGTCGAGGGGAAGCTCAACGTGCTGGTGAGCGGCGGTACCGGCACCGGGAAGACCACGCTGCTCAACGTGCTCTCGGGCTTCATCCCGAGCGACGAGCGCATCGTCACCGTCGAGGACGCCGTCGAGCTGCAACTTCACCAGCGCCACGTGATCCGGCTCGAGAGCCGTCCCCCCAACATCGAGGGCAAGGGCGAGGTCGCCATCCGAGACCTGGTCCGCAACGCGCTCCGCATGCGCCCCGACCGCATCGTCGTCGGCGAGGTCCGCGGCGGCGAGGCTCTCGACATGCTCCAGGCCATGAACACCGGTCACGAGGGCTCGCTCTCGACAGTCCACGCCAACAGCCCGCGAGACGCCCTCTCCCGGGTCGAGACCATGGTGCTCATGTCGGGGATGGACCTGCCGGTACGGGTGATCCGAGAGCAACTCGCCTCGGCGATCGACGTAATCATCCAGCTCGCCCGCCTGCGTGACGGAACCCGTCGGGTGGTCAAGATCACCGAGATCGAAGGCTTCGACTCGAACATCATCGCCCTTCAGGACATCTTCGAGTTCGACTACTCGCCGGGCATCGGCGACGACGGGAAGTTCAAGGGCGCCCTCGAACCCACCGGCCTGCGGCCACGATTCACCGAGAAGCTCGAGCACTACGGCATCAATCTGCCGGGTTCGGTCTTCACGCCTGCTTCGCTCGCCGCCACCGGGGCCGGCAGCAACAACGGGAGCCGATGATGAAGCGACGCGACCGTATCCACCGGCGCTCGCTTCGCCGAGCCGTTCTGACGCTCGGTGGCGCCGTGGCCGTGCTGGCCATGGTCGCCACACCGGCCGGCGCGGCGGGCGAGGATCTCGAGATCGTGGCCGTCGACTCGGCCGCCCATCCGACGGTCACCCTGACCGTCGAGCCGCCGCAGAGTCTCGCTTCGGCCGACCTCACTGCCGGCGACTTCACCCTGACGGAGAACGGCACGGTGGTCGACATCACCGTTGAGCGCGCTTCCGAGAGCGGTAGCGCCGCGCGCGAGGTACTCGAAGTCGTGCTCGTCGTGGACGCCTCCGGAAGCATGCAGGGCGAGCCGCTCGCCGCCGCCAAACAGGCGGCGCAAGCATTCCTCGCCGAGATGCCCGATGGAACCCGCGTCGGCGTCGTCGTGTTCGGCGACACGCCCGCGCTGGTGGCGCCCGTCACCGACGACCGAGGCGCGGCGACCGCCGCCCTCGACCCGATCGCGGCGACAGGTGAGACGGCGCTTTACGACGCGATCACCCTCGGACTCGCTCAATTCAGCGTTGACGAGAGCACGCGCCAGGCATTGGTCGTGCTCTCGGACGGCGCCGACACGGCGAGCGAGGCGACGCTCGAGGCCGCCACCACCGCCGTCGCCGATGCGGGCGCTGAGTTCGCCGCCGTCGAGCTGGTGACGTCGGAATACGACGGCAGCGCACTTCGGACGTTGGCCGGCGCGGCCGACGGCGCCGTGCTGTCGGTTGACGATCCCGGACAGTTGGCGAGCCTCTACACCGAGGTCGCCGCCGACCTGCTGAACCGATACGCGGTCACGTACACGAGCGCAACCGGAGGGCAAGCCACCATCGACCTCTCCGTGGCCTCGGGAGATCTCGAGTTCGCGATGCAGCGCTCGATCACGCTGCCCGGTACCGGGGCATTGACCGTTCGGGCACCCGACAGCGCCGTGGTCGAGGGGCCTGGCTGGTTCGGTACGACCGCCGCTCTCTACACCGGGCTCGGGCTGCTCTTCACTCTGTTCGCCGCTGCACTCGCATGGACGTTCCTCCGCCCCCGCGAGCGACGCGTGAACCTGAGCCACCGGTTCGGCTCTGTGGGAACGAGCACACGCTTCGCGGGTGTTGCACAGCTGGCGGGAAGGGCAACCGACGCCGCGCAGCACCGGCTCGAGAAGAGCGGGCGTGATTCCGCCCTCTACGCCGCGCTCGAGCGGGCCGGCGTCGCACTCCGTCCTGGCGAGTTCGTCGTCCTCGTGGCCATGGCCGGCGCGCTGGCGGCGGGCGTGGGCTTCCTCGTCGCCGGGCCATTGCTCGGAGTGATCTCCGCCGCCGCCGTGGTCGCCGGCGGACGCGGCGTGGTCAAGTTCCTCGGCCAGCGGCGACGCAGCCGGTTCGCCGACCAGCTCGCCGACACCCTCCAGCTGATCACCGGGAATCTGCGGGCCGGTCATTCGATCCTCCAGGCCGTCGACTCGGTCACCGACGACGCTCCGTCACCCACGAAGGAGGAGTTCGAACGGCTCGTGATGGAGGTCCGCCTCGGGCGGGACCTTCCCGACGCCCTTCGCGCCATGCACCAGCGGGTCGGAAGCGACGACTTCGAGTGGTTCGTACAGGCGCTCCAGATCCACCGAGAGGTGGGAGGCGACCTCGCCGAGATCCTCGACACCGTCGCCGAGACCATCCGCCAGCGGGGCCGCCTCCGGCGGCACGTGCAGGCGCTCAGCGCCGAAGGGAAGCTGTCAGGGGTCATCCTGTTCGCCCTGCCGTTTGCCGTGATGGGCCTCTTCTCGATCCTGAATCCCACGTACATGGCAGAGCTGTTCAACACCGGGGTGGGGAGAATGGCGCTCGGCGGGTCAGCCATCTTCATGACACTCGGGTTCTTCTGGCTTCGCAAAGTCGTCCGAGTCGAGTTCTAGGAGGAACCGATGTCCCTGATTGTTGTCATCGCCGCCGCCGCCGTCGTCAGTGCGGTCCCGCTGCTCTGGTGGGCTCTGGCCAGCACGCGGGAGCCCGCCGCCGAAGCGGTCGCCCGGAACCTCGCCGGCGGTTCGAATCAACTCGCCGACCTCCGCAAGGCCTTCCTCCAGCGCTCGGCCGGCGAGCGAGCCGTGCAGCCGGCCGTCGCCACGCTCGCCCGCTACGGCCGACGTATGACGCCGGTGGGAATGACCGACGCCCTCGAGCACAAGATGGTCCTGGCTGACGTCGCCCACTGGGGACTCGAGCGCGTCCTCGCGATGAAGGTCGGAATGACCCTCGTCGGCGGTCTGCTCACCTTCGCGATGTGGAACGGGGGTCTGACACCTGCATCGCTGATGAGCGGTCTGCTCTTCCTCGCGGTCGGCTACTTCGGCCTGGATGCAATTCTCGGCGGCCGTGCCCAGAAGCGCCAACAGCAGATCGAGCGGGAACTGCCCGACACCCTCGACCAGATCACGATCAGCGTCGAGGCCGGGCTCGGCTTCGAGGCAGCCATGGCTCGAGTGGCGAAGGCCGGCACAGGCCCACTCGCCCGCGAGTTGTCGCGCACCCTCCAGGACATCCAACTTGGCCTGGGTCGTGCCGAGACGCTCGACCGCCTCGTGCACCGCACCGAGGTCGACGACCTCGCCCGGTTCGTCAACGCCGTGCGGCAAGCCGATGGCTACGGGATCCCGATCGCACAGGTCCTGCGGGTGCAGTCGGCCGAGCTGCGCGACAAGCGCAAGCAGCGGGCCGAGGAACGGGCCATGAAGATCCCGGTGAAGATCGTGTTCCCCGTGATCTTCTGCATCTTCCCGGCCCTCATGATCACCATCATCGGTCCGGCCGCCATCCGACTCGTCCGCAACTGGCCGGGCTGACCCAGGAACGGGGAGCACACCATGACGACCAAGCCCAAGAGCCGGAACGTCTCGACCATCCTCGACGACCTCGAGCGGTCGGGAGCCTGCCTCGAGCGGGCACCGCTTCCCAGCGGGTTCGCCACCCTCGACGAGGCATTGCGCGGTGGCGTCCGCCCGCAGGAGCTGACCCTTGTCGGCGGGAAGCCAGGGGTCGGCAAGACGATCGCCACGCTCCAGTGGGCCCGCCAGATGGTGCTCGACGGTGCTCACGTGGTCTACGCCTGCTACGAGCACTCGGAGGAGCTGCTCACCGCCCGCTTGCTCCTCATGGAGCTGGGCTCCCTCGTG
Organism: uncultured Burkholderiales bacterium; assembly: GCA_964615175.1. Taxonomy (GTDB): domain Bacteria; phylum Actinomycetota; class Acidimicrobiia; order IMCC26256; family JACPCJ01; genus CAZTOV01. The sequence goes on along the minus strand of CAZTOV010000008.1, from coordinate 7,873 downwards.
CGATCTGACCACGTGGCAGGTCTCGACCGCCTCCGGGCCGGCCTGACCGACTTCGCCGCGGGCTGGCGGGCGCTCGACGAGCTGGACGATGAACGTGGCCTGCTCGGCGATGCGGTCGCCTCGATGCGCGCCTACGCCGACCAGCTCTGGCTCGTGCCGGCGTCGTCACGCACGCATGGCCTGCCCGAGCTGACCCACCTCGTCGAGCAGTACGGCAACGGCCGGACGGCGCTCTTCGTCGACTACCTCCAGAAGGTGCCGGTGCAGTCGGACGTGGAGAACGAGGCCGAGAAGGTCACCCGCGTCGCCGATGGGCTGAAGGACCTCGCCATGAGCCACGGCTGTGCGGTGGTGGCGGTGAGCGCGTCGTCAACCGACGGCCTCACGTCGCACCGGCAGCGCATCCACCACATGCGCGGGTCGTCGGCGCTGGCGTACGAGGCCGACACCGTGATCATGCTCAACGACAAGATCGACGCCGTCTCGAAGGTCCATCTCGCCTACGACCCGGTGAAGGCCGAGACGTTCCGGCATCTGGTGATCTTCAGCCTCGAGAAGAACCGCAACGGTCGGGCGAGCATCGACATCGAATACCAGAAGGACTTCGCCCACGCCCGCTTCGTGATGCCGGGCCAGTGGGTCGCCGAAACCCTGCTCGACGACCGCGTGGTGGTCGAGTGACGACCCCCGGGTGTGTGAGCATTTGGTGGGGTCCTGACCCCACCAAATGCTCACACACCCTCAGTCGCTGCGGCGGGCGAGGAGGAGGGCGAAGCGGTCCTGGCCGTCGGTCCACCACGACTCGAGGTGGAGGCCTGCGCGATGAAGCTCGGCTTCGATGCCTTCTCGTGTGAACTTCGACGAGATCTCGGTGCGGATCTCCTCGCCCTCGGTGAGGGTCAAGCCGACGTCGATCGCGGCCAAGCGCGCATCGATGTCACGTCGGGCTCGCAGACGCATCTCGACCCACGAGGCTTCCTTGTCGAACACCGCCACGTGCTCGAAGCCCTCGAGGGGCAGATCGCCGTCGAGCTCGCGGTTGATCACGGCGAGCACGTTCCTGTTGAACTCGGCGGTCACTCCGGCATCGTCGTCGTAGGCGGCCTCGAGCGTGCCGGCGTCCTTGACCAGATCGGCACCCAGGAGCAAGGCATCGTCGTCGTCGAGCAGGTCGGCGATCGCCGGGAAGAACGCCGCCCGCTCGGCCGGATCGAGGTTGCCGATGGTCGAGCCGAGGAAGGCCGCGATCCTCGGGCCACCGTGCGGGATCCGGTCGAGGTCGGTGTGGAAATCACCGACGAGACCCACCACCTCGAGCCACGGGTAGTCGCCCGTCAGCGTTTCGGCCGCGGCCAGGATGGCGTCCTCGCTCACGTCGAGGGCCACGTACCGCTCCCCCGCGCCCGCCCGGTGCATGGCTTCGAGGAGCATCCGGGTCTTGTGCGACGAGCCGGACCCCAACTCCAGGATCTCCGTCGGCATCACCGTCTTGACGATCGCCTCCGCCTCGACTTCCAGGATCTCGGCCTCGGCGCGGGTCGGGTAGTACTCCGGCAGCCGGGTGATCTCCTCGAACAGCTCCGATCCGCGGGCGTCGTAGAAGTACTTCGGGGGAAGCGTGCGCGGCGGCGACAACAGTCCGGCTCGCACGTCGGCGGCCAGTTCGTCACGGAGACTGGCCGGGGTCGACAACCGTCGGATCGTCACCCGATCCGGAGGACTCACGCGGCGTTCCCGATGCCGATGGGCGACGTCGTCACGCCCTCACGGGTGATCTCGACCAGACGGTCGTCGTCGAGCGGCT
>CAZTOV010000008.1:0-5969 GCA_964615175.1 uncultured Burkholderiales bacterium | reverse complement strand
GACGTCGTCACGCCCTCACGGGTGATCTCGACCAGACGGTCGTCGTCGAGCGGCTCCCAGTCGCCGTCGTCGTCGAGCGGCTCGGAAGCCAGCACCGTGGCGCCCGGGAAGCGCTCGCCACCCTGGAGGACGTGCAGCGGGTTGTTGCCCTCCATCGCATGCGACGCGCGCACCGCCACCAGGCGGTGACCGTCGCCGACGACCACGTTGAGGGTGGCTTCGGCGTCGGCATCAGCACACACCTCGACGATCTCCGAGACCGCGCTGCGGAGCGCCGACGCCAGCCCGGCGTCCGGTTGCGCCTCGAGATGCTTCGCCACGGTGAGGAAGACCACCAGCGAATCGGAGACGGCGTCGACGGCTGCGTACAGATGGTCGGGAAGCCGGGCCGTCAACTCCCGGCCGGTCCGCTCGCGGAAGCGCCCCAACCAGCCGTTGTGCACACCGGCCACGCTCCCATGAACGAACGGGGCCACGGTGCCCGACCCGAAGGGGACGCCGGGGGTGGCGGAGCGCACGGCGGCGAGCTGCATGGGGCCGGCGATGCGGGGCGCGAGCGTCGGAAGGTTGGCGTCGGACCACGGGGGACGCTCGGAGACGTAGCGGAATGGCGGATCGTCCGGGGCGTCATCCGACCACCAGGCCACACCGGTGCCGTCGACATTGACGTGGCCCCGCAGCATCTGGCGGGGGGCGTACGCCTGATGGTCGAGCGAGTGGGGTGGGTCGTAGAGCAGGGCACTGAGGGGTGCCGGGGGTCCGAGGTAGGCGGCAACGCGGCACATGGCTCAGGAGCGGTGCTCGGGTGCGTCGTACGCGACCCGGATGCCGGAGAAGATCTGACGGCGCTGCTGGTAGTCCCAGTTGCGGAAGGTGGCCCGGGCCACGGGGGCCGCGGTCGCCCACGATGCTCCCCGCAGCACCTTGTACTCGTCGCCGAAGAACACCTCGCTGTACTCCTTGTAGGGAAAGCTGAAGTAGCCGGGGTATCCGACGAAGTCCGACGAGGTCCACTCGTAGACGTCGCCGATCATCTGTTCCACGCCGTAGGCCGACGCTCCCTTCGGATAGGCGCCCGCGGGCGCCGGACCCCAGCCCCGGTGGTCGAGGTTGGCCCGCTCGGGGGTCGGCGCATCATCGCCCCACGGATAGGTGCATGACCGCTCGGCTTCCGGATCCCACCGGGCGGCCTTCTCCCACTCGACCTCGGTGGGGAGCCGTCCACCGACCCAGCGACAGAAGGCCTCGGCCTCCCAGTACGACACGTGCTGCACGATCTCGGCCGGGTCGAGTGCGAACCGGTGACCGAAGCGGTGGACCATCCAGCCGTCTCCGGCGCGCTCCCACCCCTGGGGTGCGTCGCACCCGGTCTCTCGGCGCCACGACCATCCCGCATCCGACCACCACTCCGGCTGGTCGTACCCGCCGGCTCCGACGAAGGCCGCGAACCGGAGCACCGTCACCGGGTAGCGGTCGATGGCGAACCCGGGGAGGTCCACCGCATGGCGAGGGCGCTCGTTGTCGTACGCGCCCGTGCGATCGTTGGTCCCCAGATCGAAGGCCCCGCCCGGGATCACCACCCGCTCCTCGTCGTCGACTCGGCGGGCGCTGGGAACGCGCCGGTCGAGCGCAGGCGGGTACGCGGGCAGGTCGCCCCGGAGATCCATCGCCTGGAGCATCGTCTCCTGGTGTTGGGCCTCGTGCTGGGCGACCATCGCGTACACGTACCCCGCATTGAGGAGCGGCACCTCCGGATCGAACTCGACGCGGCGCAGCACCCGCAGCGCCTCGGCCCGGACCTCGTCCATGTAGCGTCCGGCATCCTCGGTGTCGAGGAAGTCGAGGTCGCCCCTCACCCAACGCGGGTTCTCGAAGGGGTTGTAGACCTGATCGAGACGGCGGTCGTGCGGGGCGCGCCCGTCGACCTCGCGGAGCAGCCACAACTCCTCGAAGTTGGCGACGTGGCCGACGTCCCACACCAACGGGCTCATGATCGGATCGTGCTGCTTCTCGAGGTCGTCACGCGAGAGGGGCGCCAGGAGGCGACGGGTCTGCGCGCGCTGGTCCTCCAGCCGCCGCTCGAAGCCCCGACGTCGGTCTTCGAGGCTCGCCGTCACGACGAGTTCGCCCGCTCGGGCACCGGCTCGGCCACCGACGCGAGCGCGGTGGCCGGGCTCTCGGTCAGCGCCTGGCGCAGGTCGTCGGCGGGACACCGACCTCGGAGTGTGTAGCGCTCCAGGAACTCCTCGGCCACCACCAGCGCGTCGTCGGGGAGGTAGCTCTGGGGGAGCCGGGCACCACCCTCCATGGCGTACGACCACGCCTCGACGGCGAGGGCGCAGAACGACGGATCGCCCACCCCGGTGTGCGCCGCGTGACGCCACATCGTCGGGAGCTCGTGACGGTGACGCTCGAGGAGCCCGAGGAGGCGCCGGCGGGTGACGGGATCCTCGATCGCCCCGGTGAGCAGCGTCACCGGCACGCTGCGCCACGGTTGCGGCATGGCATCGATGGACCGGAACTCGAGCATGCCTCGGGGTCGCACCTCGTGGAACACCGTCGTGAGGTGATACTCGAGGTCTTCGACGCTGGGTGCGCCGTGGTCGCGGTGGGGTTCGTGGAGCCAATCACCGAACGTCCAGCCGGGTTCGCCGGGAACGGCGCCCTCCGGCGCGGTTCGGACGAGGAGCACATCCGCCGCCAGCGCCGCCGTCGTCATCTGCTCGACCAGGTCGTCGCTGCCGTGTCGCCAGAGGGCCTCGGGGAAGCCGGTCCGGGTGGGATCGACCCGCTGCCACGCCCGGGCGCGCCCCCCGACGTGACCGGCAGTGGGGCTGTTGGCGAACGTGGCCGTCACCAACGGCGCCAGCAAATTGGCGAGCAGCCACCGTTCGGCACGAGCTTCGCCGGTCCCGAGGTCGAGGTTGACCTGGATCGAACAGGTGTGGCGCATGATCACCCGTCCATCGGGCCCCCGGCGGTCGAAGTAGTCGGCCATCGCCGGATAGCGGAAGCAGTCGAGTTGGAGGGGGATCTCGGAGACGTCGTGGAACGGGTCGACACCGGGTGAAGCGAGGACGACGCCGTGCTCGCCGAAGGCCTCCACCAGGATCGGGGTCAACGTCTCGATCTCCTCGAGGGCGCCACGGGCCGAATCGTGCACGGCGGTGGCGTGCTCGACTGCGCCGCCGGGCTCGAAGGTGAGCCGGCCGCCCGCATCGACGGGATACGAGGGGATCCCGGAGACATCGCGTCGTCCGCCGACACCGCCGCCGGTGTCGGCGAGGGCGTCGAAGACCGATTGGAGCGAGGGATCTCGGTCACAGATTCTCAGACGCCCATCCGGTGCTGCGTTCGGGGTGGTGCGGATGGCGAACCGCTCGATCTCGAGGCCCACCCGCCCGGGCTCGGGATCGTCACGCTCGGGGAAACAGACCGAGGCCACGACCTCGGCGACGTCGTCGGGATGCAGAGCCGCCTCGCCCTCGATCATCCGTCACGTCCCCTCACGCAGAAAGCCCGCATACACGCGGGCCACCGACACCGTACCGCCTCAGGGGGTTCGTCGCCGCTGCGTCGCACGGGTGACGACGCCCAACTGAGGTCTCATCCTCAACCCGGTACCCCGACGGACGATTCCCCACTCGTCGCCCTCGAGACCGGCGCGAGGTGCAGGTCGAGACCACGGAGAAGCTGCGCGTTGAGCGCCACGATGACGGTCGACACGCTCATGAGCGCCGCCCCGACCGCGGGCGCAAGCGTCAGCCCGACAGGAGCGAACACTCCCGCCGCCACGGGAATGGCGAGCACGTTGTAGCCGACCGCCCAGCCGAGGTTCTGGACCATCTTGCGGTACCCCGCCTTGGACAACTCCACCGTTCGGTACACGGCGCGCGGATCGTCAGCCGCCAGGATCACGCCGGCAGATTCGATGGCGACGTCGGTTCCGGCACCGATGGCGATCCCCACGTCGGCCCTCGCGAGAGCAGGGGCATCATTGACACCATCGCCCACCATGGCGACGGCGAAGCCGCTCTCCTGGAGCGCCGCGACGTTGTCGGCCTTGTGTTCCGGCAAGACCTCGGCGAACACCTCGTCGATGCCGAGGTCGGTCGCGACCGCGTCGGCGACCTGCTGCGCGTCGCCCGTCACCATGGCGACGCGGATGCCGAGATCGTGGAGGTGCTCGACCGCCTCGAACGATTCCGGTCGGATCTGGTCCTCGAGTGAGATCGCTCCGACGACGTCCGACCCTTCCGCGACATAGAGGATCGTTGCCCCTCGCTCCTTCCACTCCGCGATTTGATCGTCCAGGACGTCCGGCACCGTCAGGTCGCGCTCGCTGAGCAGCGCAGGGCCGCCGACGGCGAACGCCGTCCCCTCGACCGTCGCCTCGACGCCCCGGCCGGTGATGGAGCGGAAGTCGGTTGCCCGCGGAACGTCGCCCTTCTCCCGCGCCGCCCCCGAGATCGCCCGGGCGAGCGGGTGATCGCTGTCAGCCTCGACGGCGCCGGCGAGACGCAGGAGACGGTCGGCGTCACCGTCGGCGGCAACCACACCGCTCACCTCGTGGTTCCCGAGGGTGAGGGTGCCGGTCTTGTCGAACAGCACCACGTCGATGAGCCGGGTGCGTTCCAGCGCGAGGCGATCGCGGACCAGGATCCCCTGCCGCGCCGCGAGCGCCGTGGACAGCGCGATGACGAGGGGGATCGCCAGGCCGAGGGCATGGGGACAGGAGATCACCAACACGGTGACCGTGCGGATGGTGGCGTCGCCGGCGTCGCCGAATGCCATCCACGCGGTGAAGGTCAGGACCGCTGCGGCGATGGCGACGTAGAAGAGGAGGGCGGCAGCGCGATCGGCCAGGGCCTGGGTGCGGGATCGCGATTCCTGGGCCTCGGCCACCAGCCGCTGGATCCCGGCGAGGGCGGTCTCGTCGCCCACTGCGTTGACCCGCACCCGTACGGCCGTGTCGGTGACGACGGTGCCGCCCACGAGCCCGTCACCCGGGGACTTGGGAACCGGCCGCGACTCGCCGGTGATCATCGACTCGTCGACCTCGGGTTCCCCCTCGACGACCTCGCCGTCGGCCGGCACCCGACCACCCGGCCGGACCAGCACGACATCGTCGACGCGCAGCTCGGACGCCCTCACCGTCTCGACCTCGTCCCCGACGACGCGTTCGGCCTCGTCGGGGAGCAGTTCGGCGAGGGCTTCGAGAGCGCCGCGGGCCTGCCCCAGCGCCCGCATCTCCTGCCAGTGGCCGAGGAGCATCACGTCGATCAGGGCTGCGAGCTCCCACCAGAACTCGAGGTCGAGCAGCTCGGTCTCGCTGACCGCGCTGGTGACGAACGCCACCGAGATGGCGAGCCCGATCAGCATCATCATGCCCGGTTGGCGCTCCCGGGCTTCGGAGAGCGCGCCGTCGAGGAAGACCCACCCGCCGTACAAGAACACCACCGTGCCGAGCGCCGGTGCGACCCACTCGTCGCCGGCGAACGACGGCGGCTCGAAGTTCAGCCAGTCCTGCACCGTCTCGCTGTAGGCGAGGATCGGGATCGAGAGGATCAGGTTCACCCAGAACCGACGCCGGAACACCGCGGCGTGGTCACCCTCGGCTCCCCCACCGCCGTGCTCGTGGTGTGCGGACGCGTTGGTCATACCGCCATCATGCCATACCCCCCTGGGGTATCAAAGAGACCTTGGTCACGTGGCGAGAGCGCTGCTCGCTCGCCTCGACCTTTGCTACTCTGAGCCACTCTTGCGGACGTAGCTCAGCTGGTAGAGCGCGACGTTGCCAACGTCGAGGTCGCGGGTTCGACCCCCGTCGTCCGCTCCAATCGAGCACCCTCCGAACTTTGCTTCCCCGACCCCCTATGAGGGGTACCCGCCCCCAAAGTTCGCCGGGGGTAGTCGGGTTCAGGTGCCGGCGAGTTGGGCGACGACGGGGGCGAAGGCTTCCAGGGCGT
>CAZTOV010000007.1:9208-52746 GCA_964615175.1 uncultured Burkholderiales bacterium | reverse complement strand
GACGGCGTCGAGCACGGTCGCCCCCCAGCGGAAGGGGAGGCTCGCCGCCCTGATGGCCACACGCCAACCGCGGTGGTCGGGGAGCACCCCGAGTCGTGCCGCCATCGCCGCCCTCGGTTTGTCCTGTTCCTCGTCAGGACGGTGGCCGGGCCGGTTCTCCTCTGGAATGGGGCCTGTGTTGGCATCCTCCCGGTCGGGTGCCCGGTGACCATGTGCCTCGATCCGGGTCTCCGCGTGGTCGGGTTGGAGGTCGGTGTTCTCGCTCCGGGCCAGTTCAGGCTGTTGTGGTCGTCCCATCATCCTGGGGGTACCCGAGGGCGATCGGGAACGAAACGTTGCCGCGGCGTGCCACGATGACCCCGGCCGCACGAAGGGCCACGTGAGGGGGATGGGCCGTGACCGACGCCGAACACCTGGAGCAGTACGTCGCCGACGGGATGATGGCCAGCGATGCCCGGCTGGCCGCCGCCGACGCCCTGCGGAAGCTCGGCCACGCCATCGTGTCGCACGACCCCGGTGACGAGTTCTTCGGTCGTGTGATCGACGCCATCGAGGGGGTGTTGCCGCAGATCGAGGCCAGCCCGCCCCGGCGCCGGCTGCCCGAGAACATGAAGCGGGGCCTGTTCGAGGCTCCGCCGGGGGAGGGCGAGCGTGTCGACCACTTCCCTGACTGTGTGATCTCGGGGCACGCCAACCCGCTCGGAGTCGCCATCGTGGTCCACCGCCAGGGCGACGAAGCGGTGGCCCGAGTCACGCTCGGCCCGGCGTTCGAGGGCGCGCCCGGGCGCGCCCACGGCGGCACCGTGGCCGGCATTTTCGACGACGTACTCGGCAACGTCCTCACGATCATCGCTCAACCCGCGTTCACCGGTGAGCTGACCGTCCGGTACCTGGCGCCGACCCCGTTGGGGGTCGAGCTGGAGTTCCGGGGACGGCTGGTGCGCCGAGAGGGCCGCAAGCTGTGGATCGAGGGCGAGTGCACCGAGCCCGACGGCACGCGGGTCGCCGAGGCGGCGGGCCTCTTCATCGCCATCGACTTCTCGAGGCTCGGCGGAGACCCGGACGGCGAGGAGTAGCCGACACCGGGGCGTCTACCCTCGGGTCGTGATCTCGGCCGACCACCACCTCGGAGCGTTCTCCGACGACCCGCCCTGGCTCGTCGATCACACGCAGATGCAGTGGCTGGAGGGCCTCGGGGCGGTTCGGGCGCGCGTCCGAGCCGAGGTTCCGCACCTCCTCCGGCCCCGCCGGCTCCCGCCGACCGGCCGCTTCTTCAGCGTGGCCCGGCACATCGGAGTCGCCACCGCGGGATGGTGGCTGCGGGAGCGCCGGCGTTCGACCGACGAGTCCCGAGCCGGCCTGTCCCGCCGGTACCGAGAGGCGTTCGAGGAGCTGGGCACCACCTACATCAAGCTGGGGCAGATCCTCTCGTCGGGTGAGGGCATCTTCCCCGAGCCGGTGGTGCGGGAGTTCCGTCTCTGTCGCGACCAGGTGCCGCCCGAGCCGTACGGGGTGGTGCGTGAGGTCGTCGAACAGGATCTCGGCGGTCGTCTCAACGACCACTTCTCGCGCTTCGACCCCACGCCGGTGGCGGCGGCCTCGATCGCGCAGGTGCACGATGCCCAGCTCCGTACCGGTGAGCCGGTGGTGGTCAAGGTGCAGCGTCCTCACGTCCGCAGGCTCGTCCGGCGTGACATCGTGGCGATGGCGTGGCTGGCCGAACGGCTGGTGGGCCGCATCAAGGTGGCGGCGCTGGCCAACCCGCCCGCGCTGGTCGAGCTGTTCGCCGAGACGATCCTCGAGGAGTTGGACTTCCGCCTCGAGGCGGAGAGCATGCTCGACATCGCCCGGGTCCTCGCCGAGACCGAGCAACGGGCCATCGTGGTGCCCCGGCCCCATCCCGAGTTGGTGACGCCGCGGGTGCTGGTGATGGAGCGGCTCGAGGGGTTCGCCTTCGAGGACGTCACCGGGATGCAGAAGGCCGGCATCGACACCTCCGCGGTCCTCCGTGCCGGGCTCATCGCCTTCATGGAGGGGGCGATGCTCTACGGCATCTTTCACGGCGACCTGCACGGCGGAAACATGGTCGTCCAGCGTGACGGCAACGTGGCGCTCTTCGATTACGGGATCACCGGCCGCCTCGACGAGCGCCGGCGACTGGCTCTGTTGCGCCTGCTCGTGACCGGACTGGCCAACGACATCCGTGGACAGCTCAGGGCGCTGATCGATTTCGGGGCGCTTCCCTCCGATACCGACATCGAAGAGCTGATCCGCGAACTCGACCTCGAAGGCCCGGTCGTGGACCCGACGCAGATGACCGCCGACGACCTCGTGGCCGAGATCCGCGAGGTGGTCAAGAAGCTGCTCGCGTACGGGGCCAGCCTCCCCAAGGAACTGATGCTGTTCCTCAAGAACATGATCTTTCTCGACGGCGCCATCGCCACCCTGGCGCCCGACATCGACCTGCTCGGCGAGCTGACGAAGGTCTACCTGTACTTCGTCGAGCACCACGGCGACCGCATCGCCGATGACATCGGTGTCGACCCGGGTGACGCGAAGCTCGACCTCACCGGTGTCAAGGCTTCGATGGGGCTCACGGGTGACGTGCAGGGCATCACCTACCGGCAGCTCCAGGAGCGCCGCGAGACCATCCGCAAGCGCTTCGAAGAACGGCGGCGCCGACCCTGACCCGCGGCGATCCCGTCAGCTCTCGGTGACCGTCAACGTCCCTTCCATGCCGGCTTGCCGGTGCCCGGCGAGGGTGCAGAAGAACGTGTAGGTGCCCGGGTCGAACTCGAAGACGCCCGTGTCGGTGTCGCCGAGGTTGTCCGGACCCACCTCGAGGTGCACGTCGGACCGCCCTTCGAACACCAGGTCGTGGGGACTCTGCCCGTCCTGCACCAGCGTGATCTCGATGTTCCCGGCTTCGGCTGTGTAGTCGGCCGGTTCGTAGGCGATGTCGATGGCGGTGACCTCCACCGACCCCGTGGGGGTCGCGTCGGAACCGCCCTCCTCACCGCACGCGGAGGCGAGGAGGGCGACACCGGCGGCGACGGCGACGAGACGTTCGAGAGATCGTGCGGTCATTGGACCACCACTGCCGTCACCATCCCGAACATCCCCTCGTCGTGCTCGACGTGGGTGAGGATGTGGCAGTGCCACACCCACGTGCCGGGGTCGGTGGTGTTGATCAGCACCGAGTAGCGCTCACCCGGAGCGACGTTCACCGTGTCGGACCAGTAGGGCTGGTCGAGAGGGTGGCCGTCCTTCGCCACGATGAGCTGGGGGAACTGGTGGAGGTGCATGGGGTGAATCTGGAGACCCTCATTCATGTAGTGCACCAGGATCCAATCGCCCCGCTCGGTGACGATCGGCGCCGTCGCCGGGAACGACTTGCCGTTGAGCGAGTAGCCGATCGTCCCGGCGTCGTTGAGCACCATCGGGAACTCCTGGCTCACCTCGATCTCGTCGGGCAGCGTGCGCCCGCCGACGGTGCGGCCCTCGGGGAGGGGCACGTCGCCGATCATGATCGGGCCCAGCGCTCCGTTCACCACCTGCATCTGGGCGTGGTTGTGGGCGTGGTACATGCCGACCGTCGGTTCGGTGGCGGTGAACTCGTACACGAACGTTTCGCCCGGCTCGATCAGATCCTGGGTGATCGGCGCCACTCCGTCCTGGTCATTGGGGGTCCTCACGCCGTGCCAGTGGACGTCCGTGCCCATCGGAAAGCGGTTCTCCACGACGACGCGTAGGTCGTCACCGACGTCGACCTTGATCAGCGGTCCGGGCACCTGCCCGTTGTAGGTCCAGGCCTCGACGACCCGACCCTCCTCGACCTCCCACTCGACGACCTCCGCGGTGAGACGGAACTCCTTGGTGCCGTCATCGAGGATCGTGGGCTCGAGCGGCTGCGCGCCGACCCCCGCGGTCTCCTGGGGGAACTTCCGGATCGTGTCCATCATCGCCTGGTCGAGGGCGGCCCAGTCGACGGCCCCGTCGGCGGTGGAGTGCGACGCGTGGTCGCCCGAGGCCTGCTCCGACACGGTGAGCGTGGCCCGCATGCCCGCGTCGGCGTGCCCGGGGATGTCGCAGAAGAGCTGGTACTCGCCGGGCTCGAGGGTGCCGAGAGCGAGCGTCTCGGTGTCGCCGCCGTTGAGATCGGCGGTGCGGGCATCGAGCTCTTCGATCACGACGTTGTGCGGGATGGCCCCTTCGTTGGCGACCGACAGGCTCACCTCACCCGTCGGAGCCTCCAGCGCCTTCGGCTCGATGGCGAACTCCGAGAGCGCCACCTCGAGCTGGGCGGGGGCCGTCGGCTCGTCGGTGTCGGCGGCGCCGGCCTCCTCCGAGGTCCGGCGACCGGCGCCGAGGAGCGACGTTCCCGCCTCGTCGTCGCTCGCCTTGAACACGGCGATGGTGGCGAGGATGAGGGCGGCGACGGCGGCGACGGTGCCGACCGACGACCAGATGCTGCGTGCGGGTTGTTCCACCCGGATTCCTCCTGCGCGGCGCGCGGTCGGGCGACGTGTCCGGTGCATGGTGACCGAATGAGCGGCCGCGTCGGCAGGGGCCTTCGTCACCCCCTTCGGGACCTTCGTCCCGGAGGCGCAGGGCCGTCAGCCCGGCCGCCGCGCCCGTACGAGCGTGTCGATGGCCGTCCGCTCGCCCTCGTCGCTCGTGACCGGGCGCAGCGCCCGTTCGGCCTTCTCGATCTCGAGTCCGGCGGTGCGCAGTCCCTCGGCGATGTCGTCGGGGTCGAGGAGGATCTCCGGGTAGGGCGGGCCTCCCACTCCGTGCTCGAGGTTCTCGACGTGGTGGCCCACGACGAGCATCACGGCGCCCGGTCGCAGGGCTGCCGAGAAGCGGGTCAGGAAGTCCGGTCGGCGTTCGGGCGGAGGGTGGAAGTAGAGCCAGAGGACGAGGTCGAAGGCGGCTTCGGGTGGTGTCCACTCGAAGAGGTCGGCCTCGAGCCACTCGACCTCGGCGTCACGGGCGGCGGCCAGCTTCCGCGCCTTGTCGAGCCCGACCGGCGAAAAGTCGACGCCGATGACCTGCCATCCGCGTTCCGCGAGCCAGACGGCGTTGCGACCCTCGCCGCAGGCGAGGTCGAGGGCCTTCCCGGGAGGCATGTGCTCGACCTCGGCGACGAGGAACCGGTTCGCCTCGGCGCTCCACAGCAGGTCGGTGCCCTCGTAGCGCTCGTCCCAGGCGCGGGCGTCCATGCCTGCATCGTGCGCAGCGGGCGATCGTCGGATCAAGGACCTTCGGTCCCGTGTCTCGGGGCCGGATGGCGCCGATTTCGAACCGTTCGACACTCGTCGGCCGCCCACAGCATCCGTACGGTCGAGCCGTACGCACCCGGCATCCACGAGGAGTGTCATGAAGTACGTGAAGGGGTTCGGAATCGTCGCGGTTCTGGTTCTGGTGTTCGCCGCCTGTTCGAGCGGCGGATCGAGCGACGACGCGTCCAGCGAGCGTTCCCGCGCCGCCGAGCCGGCCGCGACCGCGGACGAGCCCGGGGAGGCTGCCGGCGACGACGGGATGCACATGGATGAGCACGCCGACCATCACGACGCCGACGATGGCGAGGCGGTCGAGACGGTTGACGGCGCGCACACCGTCGAGGTCGAGATGACCGAGTTCGCCTACGAGCCCGACACCCTCACCGTGCCCGCCGGCGAGCCGGTCACGTTCGTCTTCCACAACACCGGCGTGATCGACCACGAGGCCATGGTGGGCGACGCCCACATGCAGGAGGAGTTCGCGTCGTCCGACGGCCACGGGGACCACGCCTCCGGCGGACACCACGGCGACGTCCACGCGGTGACGGTGCCCCCCGGCGAGACGGCGAAGCTCGTGGTCACCTTCGACGAGCCCGGCGAAACCATGCTCGGCTGTCACCTCGAAGGCCACTGGGACGCGGGCATGGTGGCCACCGTGACGATCACCTGACCGCCTACGTGCCCCCGCGACGACCCCATCCCGAACTTTGGCGGCTTCACCACCTCATCGGTGGTCCAGGAAGCAGAGAACGCGGCGGTGTGAGCCGGATCAGCCCGGGGTGGTCTCTCGGAAGGGCACCGGCGCCGTGGGGTCGGGTTCGCGGGGGAGGCCCAGCACCCGCTCGCCGATGATGCCCTTCTGCACCTCGGTGGTGCCGCCGCCGACGGTGAGCGCGGGGGCGAAGTAGAAGCCCCGGGTCCAGAGGCCGGGGTCCTGGCCGAACGGTCCGGCTTCGTACAGGAGCCCCTGGGCCCCCGCCAGGTCTCGGGCCAACCCGAAGAGGCGCCGGCCGTGCTCGTCCGCCATCACCTTCCGGATCGACACTTCGGGCCCGGGCTGCTTGCCGGTCACGGCCGCGGCCACCAGGCGGGCCCGCAGCATCTGGAGGATCTGGCCCTCGCTCCACACCTCGACGATGCGTTGCCGGGCCACGGGGTCGTCGACCAGTCCCCCCTTGCGGACCGAGTCGAGGAAGTCGTCGGCCGTGGGGCCCATACCCCAGATGGCGCCGCCGGTGGAAAGGCTGACCCGTTCGTTGGCGAGGGTGACCTTGGCCAGGTCCCACCCGCGGTCGACTTCGCCGACCACGTTCGCGGCGGGGATCCGCACGTCCTCGAGGAACACCTCGTTGAAGGTCTGGTCGCCGGTCATCTCGGTGATGGGGCGCACGTCGACGCCGTCGGCGTCCATGGGGCACACGAAGTAGGTGATGCCCGAGTGCTTCGGCGCGTCGGGGTCGGTGCGGGCGATGAGGATCCCGAACTTCGAGAACTGGGCGAGCGAGGTCCAGATCTTCTGGCCGTTCACCACCCACTCGTCGCCGTCGCGCTCGGCCCGGGTCCGGAGCCCCGCGAGGTCGGACCCTGCGCCCGGTTCCGAGAAGAGTTGGCACCACAGGGCGGATCCGTCGAGGATGCCGGGGAGGTAGCGCTCCTGCTGCTCGGGCGTCCCGGCGTGGATCAGGGTCGGGCCGGCCCAGCCGATCCCGATCGGGTTGATCGGCCGGTTGATGCTGTGTTCGCGGAGCACCTCGTCGATGGCGAGCTGCTCGAGGGGGGAGGCCGCCCGCCCCCAGGGCTCGGGCCAGTGCGGGGCCACGTACCCGGCCTCCGCCAGCTCCCGGGCCGACGGACTCGGATGCTCGGCAAGCCAGTGGCGCACGTCGTCGCGGAACTTCTCGGTCTCGGGCGGCAGGTCGAGGGTGATCACGCCCCGTAGTATTCCTGACTGACCAGTCAGTTAGACAAGCGGGGGAGCGCGCCGCGATGGCCCGGGCCAAGCAGTTGCGACGAGCGGTCAGCGACGAGGAGAAGGCTCTCCGGCGCGAGACCCTGCTGGCGGCGGCCAAGCGGGTGTTCTCCGAGAAGGGCTACGCCGCGGCCACCATTGCCGATGTCGCCCGGGCGGCCCGGCTCTCCTACGGGTCCGTCTACTGGTACTTCGACTCCAAGGAAGAGCTGTTCGATGCGCTGATGGATGCGGGCGAAGCCGATCTCCGCACCCGCATCCTCGCCGACCTCGACAACGCCGGCCCCGCCGACCTCGAGGGAGCACTCCGCACGTCGGTGCAGGCCACGTTCGAGCACTTCGATGCGGATCCCGAGGCGACCCGGCTCCTGTTCCGCGACTCGTACGCGCTGGGCGGTCGATTCGAGGCCCACCTCCTGAGGATCTACGAGGGGTTCATCGACGACCTCGAAGCCACCATCACCGCCGGTCAGCGCCAGGGCGACATTCGCAAGGCCCCCACCCGGCTCGTCGCCTTCTCCCTCGCCGCTCTCATCGGCCAGCTCGCCTACCGCCGGCTGACGACCGGCGACGGGATGTCGCCGGCCGAGCTGGCCGACTTCGTGGTGACCCTGGTGATGGACGGCCTGCGGAAGCGCTGAACGTCCGGGCTCCCGGTAGGCTGACCAACGGTCAGTGATGACGCCTTCCTCCTCTTCCACCGCCTCCACCTCCCGCAAGCGGGTCGTCAAACCGCCCGACGAGCGGCGACGCGAGTTACTCGAAGCCGGCCTCGAAGTCCTGATCGAGCAGGGTTACGAGGGAGCCACCGTGTCGGCGATCACCGATCGCGCCGGCGTGGCCAAGGGCACCTTCTACCTGTACTTCGAGACCAAGCCGCACCTCCTGGTTGCCCTGCGCGAGCGCCACAACCACGAGATCGCCGAGGAGATCGCCACCCGTCTCGGTGAGGGTCCTGCCGACGCGTGGGCGGTGGTGGACGCGACCTTCGACGCCTTCGTCCGGTTCCTCGTCGAGGAGCGCGAGGTCCATGACGTCCTCTTCGACGGCCCGGCGGCTGGAGTGACCGTCCCCGGCGAGACCGACAGCGTGGCGGTGATGGCCGACCTGATCCGGGCCGGCACCGAGTCGGGCGAGTTCGCCGTCGAAGACTCGCTCATGGCGGCCTCGCTCCTCTTCTACGGGGTCCACGGTGCGGTCGACGAGGCGCTCCGTCGCGGCGACGCCGACAAGGCCGACCTCCAGCAACTCGCCCGCGGCTTCGCCCGCGTGGTGCTCGCCCCCGGGGTCGCGTGACCGCCACGCCTTGACCGACTGACCGCCGGTCATTCATACTGACCACCGGTCAGTCGTGAGCGAGGAGGTCGGGATGTCGGCAACGATGGTGCGTCGCGTGGTGTGGGGTGCCTTTGCGCTGCAGGGTGTCGGTTTGGCCATCGACGGCGCATGGCACACCACCCATCCCGAGGGTGAGATGGCGCCGTTCTGGGCGCACCTTCCCATTCACCTCGGCATCCTCGTGCTCGCCGTCGGGGTCGTGGCCGCGTGGCGCGCACCGGCCACGGGGCGGCGTCCCTTCCGCTATCTCGGTGTCGTGGCTGCGGGCGCGGGACTCCAGGTGATCGGAGACGCGTGGAGCTTGGCGGTGCAGGCCGAGGCCAATGATTTCTACGTTCCCGCAGCCCTCATCGCCATCGGTGGGGTCGCAGCCTTCGGCGCGTTGGTGCTCCCGACGGTGCAGCGGTGGCGTCGCACGGTCGCGAACGCGACCTGAGGGCAACCCGTGGTTGGCGTGCCGATCCGGCTACGGCGGGTTGAACAGGGAGCCGAAGCGGGGGGCGAGCCAGGGCTTGCGGCCCCAGGCGCGGATCTGGCCCTTGGCGACGGCTGCCCACTCGTTCGCCCGGCCGTAGCCCACCAGGAGATAGGCGACGGGGCTGACCGAGACGTGCAGGTCGGCGCGGTCCGGCTTTCTTGACTCGATGGTGAGATCGCCGTCCGGCGTGACCTCGAAGGCGTAGTCGGCATGTCCCCGGACGCGCAGGTGATACGTGCCGGCGGCCTTCGGAGCGGCATCCTGGTTCACCACCCGGGGGAAGATCGGCACGAGGGCCTCGAAGACGGCGACAGCCTGGTCGCGGTCGATGGGCCAACCCCGCCCGAGCGTGCGGGCGAGGTCGAGCCCGTGGATGAGCAGCTCGCCGAGCCAGACGCCGGCGATGCTCGCGGCCGGCACTTCGACGTCGTACCAGTGGAGGTGACGGTCGGGGTCGTCGCCGATCGCAGCCAGGAGGGTTTCGTTCTCGTCGATCAGCAACGCGGCCAGCTGGGCGGGATCGCGCTCGTCGACCATCTGGTGTGCGTTCATGGCGGCCATGGCCGCGTGGGTGTCGTCGCCGTCCGGGTACGGCATCCGCTCCCCCCTGGCGATGGCGACATCACGCCGGGCCACGTCGACGAGGTGGGCGCCGACTTCGGCGATGGTCCAGTCCGAGCGGTCGACCCGTTGACCGCCGTCGTCGACCGACCGCAGCAGCGTGGCGCAGGCCTCGCCGAGGTTGGCGATCTCCCCTCGCATCCGTAGCCACTCCATCGGGCCAGAGCCTAATGACCGTGCCTTCTCGACCCGGGCTCCGACCTCCACCGTGGGTTCGCCCATCGGTGGTCGGCTGGCCGTCGACGTGGCGGTGTGGTTCCCTCGGTGGGTGCAATCCCTCGTGTTCTCCGACCCCGTCGTCGAGGCGCCGGGCCGTGCGGGTCAGATCGTGGTCGATACGCTCGCCGGGAACTCATGATGGATCCCGCCCGCACTCCCGTCATCGTCGGCGTCGGCCAGGCGCTTGGACGCGACCAGCCCGTGTCACCCCTCGGCCTCATCGAGCGGGCGGCGCGGGAGGCCTTCGAGGATGCTCCCGGCATCGACCAGCGCATCGACCAGGTGTCGGTGGTCAACATCATCAACGGCGGGGGCGCGGCTCCCGCCACGCTCCTCTCCGAGCGCTTGGGACTCCGGCCCGAACGGACCGAGACCACGACCCTCGGCGGTAACACGCCGCAGTGGCTCGTCACCCGAGCCGCCGCCGCCATCGCCGGCGGTGAGCACTCGACGACCCTCATCGCCGGCGGCGAGGCCGTGCACTCGCAGCGCGAGAACCCGGAGCTGGGCAGCGAGGCGGACGCCAGCGACGCCGTCGACGAGGTGGTGGGCGACGACCGGCCCGGCCTGAGCCCGCCCGAGCTGGCCGCCGGGCTCATGGTGCCGGCGCACGTGTACCCGCTCTTCGAAAGCGTGTGGGCCCACCGGACGGGCCGCTCCTTCGCCGACCATCGGGCGGCGCTCGGCTGGCTGATGGCGCCGTTCACCCGGGTCGCGGCCGCCCACCCGATGGCCTGGTTCGACGAGGAGCTGGAGCCGGAGGAGATCTCGACGCCATCGGGCGAGAATCGCCTGGTCGCCGAGCCGTACACCAAACGCATGAACGCGTTCATCTCGGTCGATCAGGCGGCGGCGGTCGTCGTCACCTCGCTCGACGTGGCCCGTGAGTTGGGGGCCGCCGGCACGTGCGTGTTCATCCATTCGGGAGCCGACTGCAACGACGTCTGGTTCCCCTCGCAGCGTCCCGACCTGGGGGCGTCACCCGCCATCCGCGCGGCCGGCCGGGCGGCCCTCCGCGGGGCCGGCATGGGGATCGACGACATCCAGCTGTTCGACCTCTACTCGTGTTTTCCGTGCGCGGTGGAGATCGCCGCCCACGAGCTGGGGCTCTCCGAGGACGACGACCGGGTCTGGACCGTGACCGGGGGTTTGCCGTACTTCGGAGGCGCCGGGAACAACTATTCGACCCACGCCATCGCGAGCATGGTCGACCGGCTCCGCACCGAGGGAGGCCAGGGTTTGGTCACCGCGCTGGGATGGTTCTCGACCAAGCACTCGATCGGGGTGTACGGCATCGCGCCGCCCGACGGGGGGTTCCGGGTGGGCGACACCGAGGCGGCCCAGCACGAGATCGACGGTTCGGCGCTGGCGGTCGTGCCCGACGTGGCCGACCCCATCGCGGCCACCGTCGACGCCTCGACCGTGGTCTACGAACGCTCGGGCGACGTGCGGTCCGCCCCTGTCATCGCCACCGTCGACGACGGCCGGAGGGTGGTGGCGATGGCCGACCGTCGCGAGCTGGGGACGGTGGCCGGCGTCAACCTGGTCGGTGCACTCGTGCGGGTGGAGGGTTCACCGCCCCGCTACCGGGTGGAGCGGACGGACGGGACGTCGGCGTGAGCTTCGAGGGAGCCGGCGTCATCCGACCTTGATGGGGGCGCGAATCTCCACCCGCTCCGAGGGGTCGTCGCACGTCGAGGTGGTGACGGTGACCACGGCCTCGTAGGTTCCGGGTTCCGCGTAGGCGTGGTCCACGTACTCGGTGAAGTCGGTGTACAGATCGAGTTCGCCGCCGTGGGATTCGCACTCTGTTCCCGACGTACGCCCGAAGCCGGACTGGCCGTCGCCGGGCTTCCACGCGAACTCCGTCAGCAGACCGTCGGAGTCCGTTGCCCGGATCCGGAAGGTCACGGTCTCGCCGGCTGCGGGCTCGTCGGTGGAGGCGAGCAGCTCGACGTCGAGGCCTCCGCTGGTCGCGGTCCAGCGCGCGGCGTCGGGGCCCTCGACCTCGATCTCCAGGCGAAGCTCGACGGCTTCTTCGGGGCTGGAGCATCCACCGCTGCGCACGGTCACCACGACTTCGTAGGTTCCCGCGAACGCGTACGCGTGCTCGACGGTGTCGTCGTCGACGGGCTCGTCGCTCGGCGGATCCTCCGCGCCCTCGTCGGGACAGGCGACGTTCGGTACGGCCATGGACCGGCCGTTGCCGTCCCCGAAGTCCACCCCGAAGCCGACCCACGCGGCGTTCTCGTCGTGCGCGTCCAGGTCGAACGTCAGCACCTGTCCTGTGTGGGCCTGGGCGTCGTCGACGGTGGCGGATGCGGTGAGTTCGCCCGACGAGCCCTCGGCCGTGAGCGGCTGGGGGGGCGGTGCCGAGTCCGGGGGCACGGTGGAACTGGTGGTGCTCGTGGTGGTGGTCGGGGCGGGCTCGACCGCCGACGTTCCCGGTTCTTCGGTGCTCGAGGCCGTCGGATCGCCCGCCGCCTCTATGGTCTGGCGATCCCCGCCGCCGAGCGCGGTGACCGGCACCGCCACGATGGCGACGGCAGCGATGACGGCCGAAGCGGCGGCGAGGCGGCGCCGTAGCCAGATGCGGCCCGCACGCCGTTCGATCGTCTCGAGTACAGAACCGTGGTCGGGGTGGCGGTCAGTCGGTGGCAAGGGGGACCTCCTCGTGGATCTGGGGGCCGAGATGTTGGCGCAGCGCTTTCATGCCGCGGTGGGCGTGTTGCTGCACGGTGCCCACGTGCACGCCGAGGCACTCGGCGACGGTGGACTCGCTGAGGTCGGCGAGGTATCGGAGCGCGACGACCTCGCGCTGGCGGCGGGAGAGAGCCTCGAGCGCGGCGAGCATGGCGAGGCGGGTGGCTGCGGCGTCGGCCGGCGAGGGCGCGGACACCACGTCACCGACGTCCTCAGTCGGGACCCGGTGCCGGAGTTTCCGGGCCGTGTCGATGGCGACGTTGGCGGTGACCCGGAGGATCCACGCGTCCCGGTAGGGGAGGCGGCCGACCCGCCGCCACGAGGCGAGGGCCCGCGCGAAGGCCTCGGCGGCCGCGTCCTCGGCCTGGGCGTGGTCGCCCAGGATCCGTCGGGCCACGCTCACGGCCTGCGGGAACAACTCCCGGAACGTCTCCTCGAAGCCCTCGGCCCGGGCGCTCGGTCGTATCCTCATCACGCCCCTCCATCGTGTGGGGAGGGTCGTTTCCTTGACATCGACCGGATGATTTCTTCAGCCGGACACTTCAGAACGGGAGCGGGATTTCTTCGGTGACCATCACCGGAAACGTGGCCTCGCTGTTGTTGAGCCAGCGCCCGCCATCGATTCGGAGTTGGAAGCCCTCGACGTACAGACCGGGCGGCGTCCGGTCGACGGGGGCCAACATGGCGAACTGGAACCGACCGATCTCGTTCGGGGCGACCACATCCGGCGTGGGAAGCGGCTTGAAGGGAGCCGCATCGTTCATGAACGTGGCGTTGTGACAGTCGATCCAGTTCCCGCTCGCGAGGAGTGAACACCGCCCCCGAGGGTCGCTGGCGGCGGCGACGAGTGCCTCCCCCTGCCAGATCGGCGCGGTACCGGTGTTGACGACGTCCATGAACGCCTTGGTCAGTGACCCGGACTGTCCCTGCGGCACGACGCCCGGCCCCGCGTGCTCGACGAGCTGGACCCCGAACGTGCCGACGTCGAACTGCTCCGAGATCGCCGGGCCGGAGATGAACGACGGCGTGCCGTCATCGTGCAGAAGGCCGAGGTCTTCGAGTGAAGGGGTCTGCCCCTCCCGGTCGAGAGGGATCCGGACCCGGAACGTGAACCGACCGACCTCGTCTCTCACGATTGTCTGACTGTCGTTGTCCGGCCCGTCGGTGCGGTCTTGGTCCGCGGCTGAGGAACGCGACGGGGTCATCCAATCGCTGCCTGCGAACTCACTCCCGGTCTGGGTCAGCGTCGAGAGGACGTGTTCGGGGTCGCCGACCGTCCACGGACGCATGCCGACGTTCTTCAGGTCGACGTGCACCGTGTACTCGTGCCCGGGACTGAGTTTGTGTCCCGGAACGTCGTTGACGTGCTCGACCGACTCGATCTCGAACCCCTCCTCGTCGGGGTAGAGCGAGGTGGCGCCCTGGATGTCGGCCTTGCTGAGGACGGTGTTGGCGTTGGTGATGAACGGCACCATGACCGCGGCTTCCTCGCCCGGCTGGTCGCAGGGGTCGGTACTGAAGTTGCAGCTGTGACCGAGGCCGAGGATGTGACCGATCTCGTGGAGGGCGGCGGCGCGGATGTAGTAGCCGTCGCTCGGCTCGTCGCAGACCTCGCAGAAGTCGTGGAGCGTGTTGAAGCTGACGTCGCCCTCGGTGAACCAGTTGACCCCATTGAAGCTCACGCTGCGGAGGCAGGCGTAGGCGACCCAGGTGTCGACGTCGTACTCCCGGAACCCGATGGTGTTCTTGCCGTCGGACGGGTTGTCGTGGCACTGCTGCTTGGGCAGGTTGGCGACTTCATTGGTCGGGTGGGGTGGCGAGACCCATCCGATGGTGTCGGGAAGCCCGCACGGGTTGGTGGTGTCCTGCCAGGTGTCGTGGGCGGCCCGCACGTGGCTCTTCCAGTTCGGGACCGTGGTGGGCACGTTGTCGGGGTGGAAGTTCCAGTCCTCGATGGTGTGCCAGTAGCGGGCTGCTCCCTCGGGCGAGATGTAGGTGTACTCACCGTCGTTGGTGCAGCGGTCGGCCGGGTCGAAGGCGGTGGTGCCGACCTCGCCGCCGTGACCGTGTGGGTCGTCCATCCCCCGGGTGTCCTCGACCACCCGACGCGCGCCGGTCTCGAGGTCGACGACCTCGACGAGGGCGCCGCCGTCGGCGTGTTCACCGAAGGCGATCAGCGTGTCGGCCTCCGGCGCGTCGGGAACGCCGGGCGGCTCGGGGGTGTCGAGCAGCGCACCGGCACCGCCGGGCGCGAGGAGGGCGGCGAGGACGGCGGCGACGGCGAAGGGGACGAGTCTGCGCACGGTGGCTCCTGTTGCGTGGCGTGGCCGGTGTGGCGGTTCACCGGTCGTTACGAACGACTCGCTCCCTGATCGCGGTATTCGCCGGGTTCGCGAGATCAACCTCCCCGAGCAAATCGGTCGAAACCCCCAGGAAAGCCAAGGAACCTGCCGGGGTGATGGATGATCACCATCCGCGTCCGCCTTCACCCGTCTTGGAAGACTGCCGATTCAACGGGTGGAGAGCCCGCTGGAGGGGGGAGTGACGACCGATGGTCATGCAGCCGCGGCGCAGGGTGCGGATGGTGCCCCGGTCGGTCGTGGTCGATGGCCGCGAGGTGCACTTCGCCATCTCCGACAACGAGTACATCCCCTTCAACGGCGCTCCGCCCCAGGTGTGGGCGGTCAACGTCCACGGCTACTTCGCCGGGGGCGGCATGTACTGGCGCGAGAGCGCCCGCCTCGCCGCCGGCCTCGGTTGGCGAGTGGTGAATCCCAGTCTCCCCGGCTTCGGCGGCAGCGACCCGCTCTCCTGGGACGACCTCTCGATGCGGGGGTTCTCCGACACCCTCGCCGGCCTCCTCGACCAACTCGGCGCGGGGCCGGTGGTCGTGATCGGACACTCGATGGGCGGAGCCGTGGCCGTGCAGTTCGCCCACGACCACCCCGATCGGACCCTCGGCGTCGTCTACCGCGACGGGGCGGCGACCGCGTCGTGGAAGGAGCGCCAGGGCATCATCGCCAAGGTCCTCCAACCGCTGTCGCCCGACCTCGGGGCCATGGCCGACCTGGTGGCGGCGGTGGCCGTCGACGTGCCCGACTTCCTCGTCGGCCGGCTGCGCTCGACGCTGCGCGGGATCATGCCCGACGCTCGCCGTAACCTCTCGAGCGTCGCCGACGCCCTGCCCGTCGCCGCCATGCTCTTCGGCTCCGACCTCACGTCCGAGGTCGAGCACGTCGCACGCGGTCACCAGGTGCCGATCCTCCCGCTCTGGGGGCGCTACGACCGCATCACCCCGAAGCACACCGCCGAGGAGTTCGAGCGCGTCTCGGGGGTCGAGGTGCAGTGGGTCCGAGGGGGTCATTCGTGGATGATCGCCCGCCCCGGCACCCAGCGGAACCTGCTCACCCGCGGCGACGCCGGTCGCCGGTTCGTGCGCGAGGTCGAGGCCCGCGCCGAGCTGGTCCGCGCGGGCGAACTCCCCGCCGACGTGGTGCCGCTCCCCACACGCCTGACTGCGAGTTCCACCGGCAGCTGAGAGCGCGGACCCGCCACTCAGCGCGTCAAGAACCTCCGTTTGGGTGGTGACATCGCCGCGCCGCGTCTCTACCCTCACCACTGTCCGTGAAGCCATACCCCTGCTGGGCGGGGTTCGCGGGGACAACCCGGAGGTGAGACCCCCATGGGACGACGGTGCCGTCCCGGGCGTGCGTCGTGGAAGCGCGCGCTCGCTGTGACCCTGATCACGTTGAGCGGAGCGGTGGTGCTCCCGGCTGTGGCCGGAGCCTCGTTCACGACCGAGGATCCGCCGCTCGAGCAGGTTCCCCACCCCGAACTCCCGCCCGCGAACGGCGGTGTGGACTGGTTCCACCGCCAGACCTGGCCCGACTCACTCCGTCACGACATCGAGGTGCGCTTCACCACCGAGGTCCCCGAGGGCGCGTTCCGAGAGCGGGTCAAGGACGGATTCGCGGAGTGGGAACGTCTCGGCGCGGTGAGCTTCACCTATGGGTCCGACATCGCTCCGCGGAGCGAGTGGTGGGCCTGCGACGACCTCGACGACGGGCAGATCGTCGTGCAGTACGGGGAGCGCGACGGTGGGCCCATCCAGGGGGCGTTGGCGAGCACGATCAACTGCCGCGCTGAAGACGACTACCGCTCGATCCGAGCATCGAACATCATCTTCGACGAGGACGAGCTGTGG
The DNA here is from genome assembly GCA_964615175.1 of uncultured Burkholderiales bacterium. Classification (GTDB taxonomy): domain Bacteria; phylum Actinomycetota; class Acidimicrobiia; order IMCC26256; family JACPCJ01; genus CAZTOV01. The sequence continues at coordinate 35,932 of CAZTOV010000007.1, read as the reverse complement.
TCGACCTCCGACACCGACGTGCTCGGCCTCGGCCCCACCGCCTACGACGTCGAGGGCATCGCCGTCCACGAGATCGGCCACGCGGTCGGCTTCTACCAGCACTTCCTGTTCCGCGTCGTCCTCGACATCTATCCGTGGCCCTACATCGACAACGAGTGCACCCCCGGGCCGCTCACCTGGCACACCATGTGCGAGACCGCGTTCCCGGGCGTCACGTGGATGCGGACCCTCGAGTGGCACGAGGAGCAGCTCCACCTCGAGGCCTACGGGCCGAGCTGACCACGTGTTGGATCGGCCCCGCGTGGGTACACGCGCGTTACAGAAGGCATAGCCCTTCGCGAGCAAATGACGCTACGAGGTGAACCACGATGGCGACGCCGAGCGAGATGCTGAACGAGGCCAAGAAGGGGACGGAGCAGACCACGAGCACTGCACGGGATCGCGCGGTGCAGGTCCGAGACGGAGCACTCGAGGCCGGGTACGTGATCATCGGAACTGGCGCGGCGCTGGTCGACCTGAGCCGCAAGGCGGTCGACGAGGCGCGCGCTCTACCCGAGGCCCTCAAGCGGGCAAGCGAGCGCACCCCCGAGGTGGTCTCCGGCCGCATGCAGAAGCTGGCCAAGCGCGGGCGTCGAGTGCTCGGAAACGGCGCCGCCAAACCCGGCGTCCCCTACGAAGAGCGCACCGTCGACGAGCTCCGCGACCTCGCCGGTGAACGCGACATCGAGGGTCGATCCTCGATGACGAAGGCCGAGCTGATCGAGGCGCTGCGCGGGTCGACCAGCTCGAGCTGACCGCTACCGGCCCAAGAGGCCCTTCAACTTGCCGACCGGGCCTCGGCGGTGGCGCAGCAGCACCACGCGCTTGACGACGCCGTAGGCCCGCGACGGCAGGAACCAGTGGGGCTCGCGCTTCGAGCCGAAACGGTCGCTGGCGATTGCCTTCACCCGGCTGAACTCGAGCAACCCTTCGTCACCGTGGGCGCGTCCGAACCCGGATTCCCCGTACCCACCGAACGGGAGACCGGGGAGGGCGTAGTTCACGAGCACGTCGTTCACGCAGACGCTCCCGGCCCGGATGGCCGATGAATACTCGCCCGCCTTGCCTTTCGAGGTGGTGAAGACGGCGGAGTCGAGCCCGTAGCGCGTCTCGTTGGCGAGTCGGATCGCTTCGGCCTCGTCGTCCACCTTCATGATCGGCAGCACCGGTCCGAAGGTCTCCTCGCGCATGATCTCCATCGAGTGGTCGACCCCGAGCACCACGGTGGGCTCGAACTGGAGCCCGGTGGCCCCTTCGGCCCTTCGGCCACCCACCACCACGTCGGCGCCCTTCTCCTGGGCGTCCTTGAGATGCGCTTCCACCTTCTCGACCTGGGGCGCGAAGGTCATCGAGCCGATGTCGCGGCCGACCTCGACCTTCCGGGCCTTCTCGAGCACCTTCTTCACGAACTCGTCGTAGACCGACTCGGTGGCGTAGACGCGCTCGATCGAGATGCAGGTCTGGCCGGCGTTGAAGAACGCCCCCCAGACCGCCGCGCCCGCGGCATGGTCGATGTCGGCGTCGTCGCAGACGACCATCGGGTCCTTGCCCCCCAACTCGAGGAGGACCGGCACGAGGTTCGGGGCGGCGGCCTGCATGACCTTGCGTCCGGTCTCGACCGAGCCGGTGAACGACACCTTGTCGATGCCGCCGGTGACGAGGGCGTTGCCGGTCTCGCCCCGACCGGTCACGACCTGGACGATCTCCTCGTGCGCACCCGCATCACGGAACAGGTCGCCGACGGCGACGCCGGTGAGGGGCGTGACCTCACTCGGCTTCAGCACCACGGTGTTGCCGGCGGCGAGGGCGGTGAGGACCGGAGCCATCGTCAGGGTGAACGGGTAGTTCCACGGCGCGATCACGCCGACGACGCCGTAGGGCTCGTAGCGCTTCTCGGCCTTCTTGTTCTTGAACGCACCCGTCGAGACCGTCTGGGGGGCCAGGAGCTTCGGGGCCCGCTTCGCGTAGTGCTTGATCAGCTCGGCGGTGACCGTGACCTCCGAGAACACCGCCTCGGTCCTCGTCTTGCCCGTCTCGGCGCAGATCAACTCGACGAGGTCGTCGAGTCGGTCGAGCATCAGGTCGCCGACGGCCTCGAGGTGGCGTACCCGGTCCTTCACCGGCAGCGCCGCCCAGTCGCGAGACGCGGCCCGGGCCCGTTGGATCGCCTGGCGCACCTGGCCTTCATCCATGTCGGGAACCGTCCCCACCAGCTCGCCGGTGGCGGGGTCGAGCGACTCGATGACGCCGGCCTCACGCTGTTGCTGTTCGGTCCTGGTCGTCGGGTTCATCGCCCGCTCCTCCCTCGGCGCCGTCCGCGGCCGTGCTTCCGGCCTCGTTCGATTCCCCAGCGTAGGAAGACCGGGTAGAGGGCGAAGATCGCGGCGGCGAGCCGGTTGGTCGACTCACTCGGCCGCTCGTGCTCGAACGCCGTCACCCCGGAGTTGAGCATCCAGTCACGTCCGCTCTCCGCCTTGCACGCCTCCCACAGCGGCCGGGTCCACTCCTCGTTGCGGTACAGGGCGACCGACGTGCCGATGAACGCGGCGAGGGTGGCGACCTCGGCGGCGGTCTGGGCCTTGCGGCCGGGGAGCGCCCGGCCGATGAGGTAGCCGTTGGCCGCCAGCCACGGCGGGTCGACGAGGAAGCTCATCCCTTCTGCTCCTGGCTGCTCCGCAGCCGGGGCGTAGCCCCACCGGAACCAGAGGTTCCGGTGGGGACCCCCTGATCTTGGGCCCCGCTCGACGGGGTCTCGCTCATGGGGTCACCTGCACCAGGTCGTGGAGTTTCGATACGTCGGCCGGTGTGAGCGTGTGAGCCCGATCGGCGATGCGTTCGACGATGGTCATGTCCCAGAGCTTATTGATTCGCGAGTCAACGAAGTCGAGGAGCTGGTCATCCGGCAGGTCGCTTCCCGGCTGCGCCCCCGACACTGAGAGACTCTCGTCATGGAGCGACGTTCGTGGATTCGTCTCGGTCTCGTGGTGCTGGCCGTGCCCTCACTCCAGGTGGGGGTGTGGGCCGTGGTGGCTACGTCGAATTGGTTCGCGGAATTCCCGGGATTCGGACGCCAGTGGACGGCGGCCGAACCCCCGTTCAACGAGCACCTGGCCACCGATGCCGGAGCCGGCTTCCTCGCCGTCGGCGTGGTGCTCGGGCTGGCGGCCTGGTGGCTGGAGCGGCGGCTCGTGCTGGCGTCGCTCATCGGTGGGCTGGCGTTCATGGTCCCCCACACCCTCTACCACCTCCGCAGCCAGGCCCTCGACGGCGTCGACCTGGTCCTCAGCTACGGCAGTCTGATCAGCCAAGTCGTGCTCGCCGCCGTGCTCCTGGCCGCGGTGTTGCGGTCGGGCGTCGGGGAGGCGGGGGACGAACCGTCGCAGGTCAGCGCCTGACGACCGTTCGCGCGTGATCCACCAGCAGCGTCGCCTGGCGAAGGGCGGTGGTCACCTTGGATCGGGGCAACGGCTTGGCTCCGTATTGGGCGTCGGTCTTGAGGTCGACCAGTCGTCGGAACGCGTTCGTGATCTGGCGACCGTCACGTCCGAGGAGGTCATCGAGAAGGTTCGCCGCTGATCTGTGATCGGGTGAGGCAGAGCGGCGACCACCGACGGCACAGGTGATGGCGTCCGCCGCCGCGATCCCGGCGAGCACCGCGTTGCCGATCGCCACGTTCGTCGAGGCGTCCCGCGTGGTCGCGTCAGCTTCGGTTTCGGCGAGCACGAGGTATCGCCGGGCTTGCGACAGACGCGTGCGCGCCTCCTCTTGACCGCAGGGACGGGTCCGGTCTGGGCGCGGCACGTGTCAGGCGCTGTCCAGGACGGCCTCGAGGTGTTCGCCGGCCAGGTGGCGCGCGTCGTTTCGCACCGTCTCCACCCAGGGTTCGTCGTGTTCGACCTCGTCCGGCGCACGTTCCACGACCTGGAGATCATTGCCGCTCCAGGCGACGACCGAGGCCCTGAGTGCTCCGACCTGGTCGGACCAGGCCGGGTCCGTTTCGACGACGGCGCTCGGCCGGATGACGAACAGGTCCACGTCGCTGTCTTCGTCGGAGTCGTCACGCAACACGGATCCGAACAGCGACGCGTGGACGGGCTGGATCTCCCATTCTTGGATGTCGGTCCGGATGGCGTCGATCAAGCGATCCGTGAGGGTAGCCAGCTCGATGACGGCCGCTGCCCCGAGATGGTCGCGGTTGAGGCGGTACGCGATGGCGCGTCCCTGCTGTCGCGCCTCGACGATGCCCTGGGCGGCCAGGCGCTGGAGCGCGAGACGCACGCCATCCGGCGATCCGCGACGTGCCACCCGGTGGACCTCCAAGCCCGTAAGCGGTGTGCGGGCGCGGGCGAGGGCGATGAGGACCGGCCCGTCGAGGGCGGAGGTGACGATCTGCGTCGGTTCCGCAAGGTGCACGGGTTGAAGATACCTGCCACACCACTGATCTTCAAGTGGTATCACTGGAATAACAGTGATCCAGCATCAGCCGAACGGGTCCTCCCGGAGGTGGCGGCTGACGTCGCCGACCAGGTCGGTCCGCACGAGGCGGTCGGCGAAGCGCCACCCGCCCCCTGCGCGTTCGAAGCCATCCTCGTAACGTCCGGCGACGATGGCGCGGAGTTCACCGCCGGCGGCCTGGAGCACGGTGAAGTACGACGACGCCGTCGCGGCGTCGCCGTCGACCTCCACGGTGATGTTGGTCACGAGGTGCTTGGTCCCGGGTGTGCCGTCGTCGCCGACCCGCACCATCGCCCGCATGGTGTCGGCGACCTCGTCGCCGCCCGTCAAGGTGGCGATCCCGTCACCGGTCTCGGACCGGAACGTGGCGTGGGCGAAGAGTGCGCCGACCCCGTCGAAGTCGCCCGCGTCCATCCGACGGGCGTACTCGTAGAGGAGGGACTCGACGGCGTGGCGGTCGTCGGCCCGGGTCACCGGATCAGATGCTGACGCCGCCGTCGACCGGGACCACCGCTCCCGTCATGTGACTCGCCTCGTCGGAGGCCACGAAGGCGATGACGTTGGCGACGTCCTCGGGTTCGGCGAAGCCGAAGTCGGTGATCAGCGCGTCGAACAGCTTCTCGTTCGATCCTTCGGGGTAGCGGAAGCTGCCGATGAGGGGCGTGTTGATCCCGCCGGGGGCCACCGCGTTGACGCGCAGGCGCCGATCGATGTATTCCGCGGCCAGCGCCTTCGTCAGCAGCACCACGCCGCCCTTCGAGGCGCAGTAGGCGGCGCTGTAGGGCTGGCCCATCACGCCCGCCGTCGAGGCGACGTTGACGATGTTGCCGTCGTGCTCCAGCAGGTGGGGGATCGCCTCCCGGCAGACGAGGAAGGTGCCGGTGAGGTTGACGTCGATCATGTTCTGCCACGTCTCGAGGCCCACGTCCGTGGTGTGATCGAAGCTGCCGATGCCGGCCACGTTGGCCACGATCCGGAGGGTGCCGAGTTCGGTGGCCCGCTCCACCAGGCGCGCCACCGAGTCCTCGTCGCGGATGTCGCACGCCACTCCCGCGGCCTCACCGCCCGCCGCCGAGATCTCCTCGGCCGCGGCCTCGGCCGTCGACCCGGTGACGTCGGCGCACACCACCGTCGCGCCGTCCGCGCCGAGCCGGAGCGCGGTGGCGCGTCCGATCCCCGATCCTGCCCCGGTGACGATGGCGACGCTGCCGTCGAATCTGGTCATCGAGCGGAGACGCTAATGCGCTCGACCGCCAGGGAGCGCAGCGAGTGCACGGCCAGGGCCCCCACGACCACCGACCCGCCTGCGACGGCGAAGCCGGGCGGCGACTCGCCGATCACCGCCCATGCCAGCAGGGGCCCGAGCACCGTCTCGAGCGTCATGAGCAGGGTGATCTCGGGCGTCGGGAGATGCCGGGTGCCGAGGGTGAACAGCGCGAACGCGGCCGGCACGAGCACGAGCCCCATGGCGCCGATCACGAGGGCGTCGTGGAGGCTGATGCCCACCGGCCACGCCGCCGGCAGGGTGACGAGGGCGGCGATGAAGCCCGCGATCGAGATCGCCGGGAGCATGTCGACGTCCCCGGCGCGGCGGATCAGGGTCAGGTTCAGCCCGAGAGCGGTAGCCACGCCGAGGGCGGCGAGGTTGCCGGCCATTCCTCCGAGCTGGAGCGCGCTGACGAAGGTGAGCGTGATCCCGGTGACGGTGGCCGCCATCGCCACCCACGTCCGCGTCGGGATGGGCTCGCCGATCAGCAGCCAGGTGAAGAAGGCGGCGAGGAAGGGTGCGGTGGCGATGACGACGAGGGCGTTGGCCACGGCCGTGTGGTTGATCGCGTAGACGAACAGCACGAGGGCCAGACCCCAGAGAACGCTCACGGCCGCACCGGTGCGCCCGATCGAGCGGTAGGCGGTCGCCACCGATCGCCGGTGCCGAACGACCACCACACCGGCGAGCGCCACGCCGATGCCGAGCGTCCTCCAGAACACGATCCGGAAGTCGGGGGCGTCGGCCAGCCGCACCAGGGTGGCGTCGGGAACGAGGCACAGCGTCCCGATCGTGACCAGCACGAGGCCCCGGACGCGTGAGACGCCGGGACGCTCTCCCGGCCTCGGTCGGGCGAGCGCGACACCCCGGGTCACGGGGAGGTCTGGTGCAGCTCGATCTGGTTCCCGGCTGGGTCGGCGAGGAAGGTCTGCCGCGCCGGGCCGTCACCCACGGGGAACGGGTCGGTGACCTCGACACCCCGATCGCGCAGTTCCTCGACCGCCGCGTCGAGATCGTCGACGAGGACGGCGAAGTGCTGCCCCTTGGCGTCCGGCGCGTCGCCCTCGACGAGGTGGAGCTGCTGGTCGCCGGCGTCGAGCCACGCCCCGCCGAACCCGAAGTCGGGCCGGTCGTCTCGCGGCGTGAATCCCAACACGTCGGTGTAGAAGCGGAAGGCCACCTCGACGTCGGGGACGTTGATCGATACGTGGTGGATCGCCTGGGGTCGCATGGGGCCAGTCTGCCAACACCGGGCGAACTTGGCCTCTCTCCTGCGTCATGACCGCAGCCGAGGTCCCAAGTTCGCAGTGGTGGTCGTAGGCTCGGCAGCATGTCGGCGGGCTGGATGACGCGCTTCAGGGTCCCGGGGCTCGTCGGGCTGTGCGCGGCCCTGGTGCCGCCGGAAGCCGGGGGGCCGGAGCCGCGCCGCATCGCCCGGAAGGTCGAGGAGTTCGCCCCCGCCCTCCGCGCTCCCGCCCGCCACGGGCTCCGATCCGGAGTGATGGGCCTCAACGCGTTCTCGATCGCCACCAGCGGCAAGACCCTGCTCCGCCACGACGAGCGGGGGCGGGCGGCGGTCCTCCAGCGATTCACGCGCCGCCCCGAGGGTCGCCACGCGCTCGAGGGCCTGAAGGCGGCCGTGCTCATGGTCGTGGGCGGCGAGCAGTTCGCCGACGACCTCCTCGCCGAGTGGCAGGCGGTCCCGCCGGTTCGGCCCGACGCCCCGTTGGACGTCACGCCCTCGGCGTGGTGGCCGAGCCGGTCCGAGCACGATGTCATCGTGATCGGGTCGGGTGCGGGCGGCGCCTTCGCCGCCCGCACACTGGCCCGTCGGGGCCTCGACGTCGTGATCGTCGAGGAGGGGCGTCGCTGGACCGTCGACGAGTTCCGCACGACCCGACCCATCGACCGCTTCGCGGGTCTCTATCGTGACGCCGGCGCCACCATCGCTCTCGGCGCTCCGCCCATCGCCCTCCCCATCGGTCGCGGCGTCGGGGGCACCACGCTCGTGAACTCCGGCACCTGCTACCGGCCGCCCGAACCGGTCATGCTCCGGTGGCGTGACGAAGCCGGCCTGAAGCTCGCCGACCCCGACGCGCTCGCGCCCCATCTCGACGATGCGTGGGAGACCCTGTCGGTGGCGCCGGTGCGGCTCGAGGTCATGGGACGCAACGGGCTCCTGTGTCTCGACGGAGCGGGTGAGCTGGGATGGGAGTGCGGTCCGCTCGACCACAACGGCGCCCCCTGCCAGGGGTGCTGCCAGAGCGCCATCGGTTGTCCGGTCAATGCCAAGTACGGCGTCCATCTCAACGCCCTCCCGCAGGCCTGTGAGGCCGGCGGGAGGATCGTGAGCGAGGCCCGGGTGGTGCGGGTCGACCACGAACGGGGACGGGCCACCGGCGTCGTCGCCACGCGTCCCGACGGCACCCGGATCGAGTTGCGTGCTCCGCGGGTCGTGGTCGCGGCCGGAGCCACCGAGACGGTCACCCTGCTCCGCCGTAGCGGCCTCGGCGATCACCCTCACACCGGCCGCAACCTCGCCATCCACCCCGCCGTCGGCGTCACCGGCCGGTTCGACGAGCCGGTGGTGCCGTGGAAGGGCGTGCTCCAGAGCGCGGGGGTGGAGGAGTTCCACGAGAGCGATTCGATCCTCATCGAGGCGACCTCCACCCCGCCCGGCATGGGCTCGATCGGCCTTCCCGGTCACGGCCGTCCGTTGGCCGAGGCGTTGGCCGCAGCCGACCGGGTGGCCAGCCTCGGGGCGATGGTCGGCGACGAACCGGTGGGCCGGGTGCACGGGTCGACCCGGGCGGTGATCCGTTACGACCTGTCGAAGCGGGACGCGGCCCGGATCGTCAAGGCGGTGGGGGTGATGGGACGGCTCCTCCTTGCCGCCGGAGCCACCGACGTGAATCCCGGCGTTCCCGGGTACCCCAGGGTGGGCAACGAGCGGGAGTTGGACGACGCTCTCGCGACCGCCGACGCCCGCCACCTGCACCTGGCTGCCTTCCACCCCACGGGAACGGCCAGGGCCGGTGCCGACGCCGAGCGCTACCCGGTCGACGCGGCGGGACGTCTCCGGGGGATCGACGGCGTCTGGATCGCCGACGCCTGCATCGTCCCCTCGTGTCCCGAGGTCAACCCGCAGATCTCGATCATGGCCCTGTCGCTGGCCGTCGCCGAGGGTATTTCCTAAACTGACTCCTCAATCAGTAAGACCCCCAAGGTGTGCTCACACACCCTCCAGTGGCTACCGGGGAGAGGCGCGCGATGGCACGAGTGATCTTCCAGGGCTGCTCGTGAGCGCGACGGCGCGGGCGTTGGTTCTCGAGGAGGCCCGCAAGCTCGTCGTCCGCGACGTCGAGCTGCCCGACGTGGGCGACGACGACGGTCTGTTGCGGGTGGAAGCGTGCGGGCTGTGCGGCACCGACCACGAGCAGTACACGGGCGCGCTGCCCGGGCCGGGAGCCTTCGTCCCCGGTCACGAGACGGTCGGCATCGTCGAGGCGGCGGGGAGTCGTGCCGCCGAGCGATGGGGCGTCTCGGAGGGCGACCGGGTGGCGGTCGACATCTTCCAGTCCTGCCGCGAGTGCGACGGCTGCCGGAGCGGCGACCACCGGGCGTGTGAGCGCCACGGCCTCCGTGACAGCTACGGGTTCGTCGGCGTCGACGTCGCACCCGGCCTGTGGGGCGGCTACGCGGAGTACCAGTACCTCGCCCCCGACTCCGTGCTCCACCCTGTGCCCGAATCCCTGGATCCGGTGCTCGCCACGGCCTTCAACCCGCTCGGTGCGGGCATCCGCTGGGGCGTCGAGCTTCCGGGAACCGGCGAAGGTGACGTGGTGGCGATCCTCGGTCCCGGCATCCGGGGCCTCTCGGCTCTGGCCGCGGCCAAGGAGGCCGGTGCCGGCTTCGTGATGGTGACCGGCCTCGGACCCGGCGACGCTTCGCGCCTCGACATGGCCGAGCGCTTCGGTGCCGACCTGGTGGTCGACGTCGCCGAGACCGATCCGCGGCGTGAGCTCCGACGGGCGGCCGGCCGCCTCGCCGACGTCGTCGTCGACGTGACCGCGAAGGCGCCCGAGGCCTTCGCCCAGGCCGTTGAGCTGGCTCACCGGGGTGGTCGAGTCGTGGTGGCCGGGACCCGCGGCGCTCCCGAGGCCCCCGGGTTCTCGCCCGACCTGGTCGTGTTCAAGGAGATCCACATCATCGGCGTCCTCGGGGTCGACAGCGCCTCGTACCGGTCGGCTCTCGACCTCCTCGCGTCTCACCGGTACCCGTTCGCGGAGTTGCCCCGGCGCACCGCCGACCTGGACGGTGCCGACGACCTCCTGCGCACCATGGCGGGTGAAGGAGACGGCCCGCCGCCGATCCACGGCGCGATCACTCCCCACCTTTCGGAAGGAGAGCGGTGACCGACGCCCGCATTCCCATGCTCCCCCTCGACGAGGCCAAGGCTGCCGCCGACGATCACGGCGTGCCCGACTTCATGGCCGACCTGTCGATCTTCCGGGTGCTGCTGCGCCATCCGAAACTGGCCAAGCGCTTCAACGATTTCCTCGGCCGCCTCCTGTCCGGCGATGCGCTCGACCACCGGCTCCGCGAGCTGGTGATCATGCGGGTCGGGTGGCGCACCGGCTCCGACTACGAGTGGACCCAGCACTGGCAGGCGGGCCAGTCGCTCTTCGGCGTGCCCGCCGACGATCTGCTGGCCACTCGTGACTGGCGCGCTCACGACGGGTTCGGCCCCGCCGAGCGGGCGGTGCTCGCCGCCACGGACGAAGTGCTCGACGACGGCGCGGTCAGCGACGAGACGTGGAGGCAGTGCCACGAACACGTCGACGGGGGTGACCGCGCCCTGCTCGAGTTGTTCCTGGCGATCGGGGCCTGGCGGATGGTCTCGGGGTTCCTCCGCTCCCTGGAGGTCCCGCTCGAGGAGGGCGTCGACTCGTGGCCCCCCGACGGCGTGGCCCCCGACCCGGCCGAGGTGCACGGTTGATGACACAGAGCGCGGGGGAGTTTCTCGGTGCCCGGCCGGGTGAGGACGGGTCGTGGCGTTTCGAGCTGGGTGAGCGGGTGCACGGAGCGTTCGGCGGCGTGTTCGGCGGCGCCGTGGCTGCGGCAGCGGTGATGGCCGCGCGCCCGGCGGCGCCCGAGCGGCGGCCCTTCTCGCTCCACACCACCTTCGTGCGCGGCCTCTCGACGCCGAGCTGTACCGCCGAGGTCGAGGTGGTCAACGCGGGGCGCACCGTCACCACGGTGGCGGTCGACCTCCACGACGAGCGCGACAAGCTCGCCGCCCGCTCCACCGTCACCTTCGCCGCCTCCGAGGCGCTGTCGCCTCAAGATCACCCCGGCCGGGTCCCCGCTCCCGAGCTCGTGTCCTACGAGCAGGGGCGCACCATCCGCATGAGCGGCGCGGACAACCCGCCCATCGTCGAGATCATGGAGCCCCGCATCGTCGGTGAACCCACCGGCGGAACCGCCCACGCGGTGCGGATCCCATGGGAGCCCGAGCCGACGGCAGCAGCCGAAGCCGCCTGCATGGCCGCCGACTTCTGCGTGGGGGTCCCGGTGGGCTCGGCGCTCACCGAGTTCGTGCCCATGCCCAACCCCGATCTCTCGGTCCGCTTCGCCGGCGACGACGCGACCGACGTCCTCGTCGGCGTGGGGCGGCTGGGCCGCCTCGAACGTGGGGTCGCCATGACACAGGTCGAGGTGTGGGCCGGCGACGCGCTGGCCGCCATCGGCCTGTCGTCGACGGTCCTCCTCGGGAGCCGGCGCCCGAGTGGCCCGACGGAGCAGACGGAGCAGGAAGCATGAGCTTCCAGGTCCTCCGTCCGTCGGTCGGCGCCAACGCCCCCCGCTGGGACGGCGAGCGTCGGGGCCACTACGAGGCCTGGTACCTCACGATGTCCGACCCCGCGAGCGGTCGAGGGTTCTGGTTCCGCTACACGTTCGAGGTACCGAAGGACCCGGCCCGCCAGCCGGTGGCCGAGCTGTGGGGGTTCGCCTTCACGCCAGGACGCCCGGCCGTGGGGGGCAAGAGGACCATGCCGCTCGCCTGGCCGCCCGAGGGGATCATGCAGGTCGGTGACGCCCTCCTCGAGGAGGGGCGGGCCACCGGGGAGCTGGCCGAGGTGGGCCTCGCATGGGACGTCCGATGGGAACCGGCGTCGACCGCGCTGTGGCACATTCCCGCATGGGTCGGGCGGTCGTCGCTTCCGTCGACGCGGGTCGTGTCACCGAGCGTCGACGCCACCTTCTCGGGCACGGTGCGGGTGGACGGCGAGACCGTCGACCTCGACGGCGCCGTCGGTAGCCAGACCCACCTGTGGGGGCGTCAACACGCCGGGCGCTGGGCCTGGGGGCACTGCACCGGCTTCGTCGACGAAGCGGGGAACGAGCGACCCGACGTGATCCTCGAGGCGGTGCACGCCGTTCCGCTCCTCACTCCGGAGCGCGAGGCCCCCGTGGGGTTCACGCTCGTGTACTCCGAACGAGACGGCGAGCCGATCCCGTGCAACGCCTTCCCGTGGGTCCTGCGGGCGTCGTCGCGGGTGGACGGCCATCGCTGGGAGATGCGCGGCCGCACGCGCGAGCACCGGGTGCGGGCCGTCCTCGAGGCCGACCCCACCGAGATGGCCCAGGTCACCTACGAGGATCCCGACGGCTCGAAGGCCTGGTGCGCCAACAGCGAGATCGCCCGCGCCGCCCTCGAGATCGAGGGGCGCGACGGGAGCTTCGAACGCTTCACCAGTGACGGACTCGCCCACGTGGAGTTCGGCACCCGCGAACAGGACCCCGACGTGCCGCTGCTGTGCTGATGCCGGTACGCTCTTACTGACTCACGAATCAACAAGCGATGCCGCCGGGAGGAACCATGCGGACGCGCCTCACCGAACTCCTCGACGTCGAGCATCCCGTGATGCTCGCGGGCATGGGCGGCGTCGCCTACAGCGATCTGTGTGCCGCGGTCTCCGACGCCGGCGGGTTCGGCACACTGGGCGCGGCCACCATGACCGAGGACTCCATGGTCGAGGAGATGGCCCAGGTCCGCGAGAAGACCGACAAGCCCTTCGGCGTCGACCTGCTGACGGCCATGCCCGGCGACATGGCGCCGGCCGTCGAGAAGATCATCGAGGGCGGCGCGTCGGTGTTCGTGGCCGGGCTCGGCGTACCCCAGGACGTGATCGAGCTGTGCCACGAGCACAGCGTGATGGTGGTGAACATGTGCGGCAAGGTGCGCCACGCGGTGAACGCCGCGGCAGCGGGCTGCGACGTCGTCGTCGCCCAGGGCACCGAGGCGGGAGGCCACACCGGCCAGGTCGCCACGTTCCCCTTGGTGCCCCAGATCGTCGACGCCGTCGGCGACCAGGTCCCGGTGGTGGCTGCGGGGGGCATCAGCGACGGTCGGCACCTCGCCGCCGCGCTGGCGCTCGGCGCCGACGGGATCTGGGTCGGCACCCGCTTCATCGCCACCCCCGAGGCGCGCAGCGTGCGCGGTTACAAGGAGAAGCTCGTCGAGGCCGCCGAGGATGGCACCGTGATCTCGCGGGCGTTCACCGGCAAGACCCTCCGGGCCCTCCGAAACTCCTACACCCAGTACTACGAGGAGCACCCGGAGAAGCTCAAGCCGTTCCCCGAGCAGATGGCGCAGTCGTTCCAGGAGGGCGCCATGCACCTCATGGGCGACGAGACGACCGAGGGCATCGACCCCGACAAGGAGTGCTACCCGGCGGGGCAGGGCGTCGGCGCCATCGACGAGCTGGTGCCGGCCGGCGAGCTGGTGCACCGTTTCGTCGAGCAGGCCGAGGCCACCCTCGAAAAGCTGGCGTCTGTGGCGCGTTAGGGGGAAATAGGGCCCCTAACGCGCCACAGACGTTCAGAAGATTCCGAGCCAGGAGTCGATCGACCACTCCTGGCCGCCCTGGGCGCCGAGGAGGACCGCGCTCATCACGATCATCATCCCGTTCTGTCCCTGCTCGGCGAACTCGTGGATCATCAGCAGCAAGTAGACGACGTTGAGGAGGATGCCGGCGGCGAGGGCGATCGGTGTGAGGAACCCGAAGGCGATGCCCAGGCCGAGGGCCAACTCGCTGAGCAGCACCACCCAGGTGAAGAACTTGGGGTGCGGCTTGACCGTCTTCTCGAACATCGTTCGCACCCAGGTCCAGCGGTGCTCCTCGGCGACCGACGCGGCCCAGTTGATCCCGGCATTGCGGTTGAGCCACGCGTCGAGGTTCTTGTGCCGGACGCTTTCCAGCCACCAGACTCCCAGGCCGATGCGCAGCACGGCCAGCCACTCGGCGGCCTCCAGTCCCCACGTCTCGACGTTCATGTGTGGTTGGCCTCCAGGCGGTCGACGGCTTGTCCGACGATGTCACGGTCGCGGGGGTCGAGGTCGATTTGGAGGGCGCAGGCGCGGCCGGCGTCGCTCATCTTCTTCAGGGTCTTGTGGACGACCTCGACCATCTTGTCTTCGTCGCCGTACTGGTCCTCGAGGCGTTCGGCGATCTCGCGGAACTGGGTCTCGATGAAGACCAGACAGAGTGCGTCCTCGAGGATCTGCACCTCGGGGTCTCCCTGGGCCAGGCCCTTCTTCTGCACGATCGCCTGGACCCGCTCGACGGTCCCGGTCGGATAGCCGACGTCGCCGAGGATCGTGCCGACGTCGTCGGCGTGCTGCTGGTGGAGGTCGCGCCGCCATCTGAGGTAACCGGCCCGGCCCTCGGGGTAGGAGTTGCGGGGGACCGTCCACCGTCGGAGATGGTGGGCTCGGGCCGCCAGGAGCAGTTCCTCGCTCGGTTCGTCGGCGAGCCGTCGCACCCAGTCGGTGACCATCTCGGCGTGGGTCAGCTCCTTGGGACGCGCCTCGCCGTCGACCGTGATGGTGTTCGGATCGTCGGCGTTCGCCCGGTCGATGGCGGCGATCGCCGCGTCGAACCGCTCCTGGCTCATAGGCCGGAGGTTAGAGGGTGTCAGAGCCCGAGGTCGGTGGCGATGCGGTCCCAGTGGACGTCGCCGTCGCCGAACGACAACTCGGCGGCGACGCAGTGGCGGAAGAACAGGTGCATGTCGTGCTCGCGTGTGAAGCCGATCGCTCCGTGCACCTGATGCCCGAGCGCGCAGACGCGCTGGTACGCCTCGCTCACCCACGCCTTGGCCATCGCCACCTCCCGGTCGGCGTCGAGGCCCTCGGCGAGTCGCCACGCCGCCTCGTAGGTGATGAAGCGCGAGCCCAGCACGTCGATGGCCATGTCGGCGCAGTGGTGCTGCACCGCCTGGAAGGTTCCGATGGGCTGTCCGAACTGCTCGCGCTCGGAGGCATACTCGACGGTCATGTCGAGGACGCGCTGCGCCCCACCGACCATCTCGGCGCAGGTGGCCGTGGCCCCGTACGCCATGAGGGTCTCGACGACGTCGGCGCCGCCGCCCACCTCGCCCAACACGCGCTCGGCCGGCACCTCGGCACCCTCGAAGATCAGTCGGGCCTGGCGGTCATGGCCGACGGTGTCGAGCGCTTCGAGCCGGAGCCCGGCGTTGGCCGTGTCGACGAGGAACGCGGTGGGCTCGTCGGAGCCTTCGGGCGTGGCGATGACGATCACGTCGTGAGCGGCGTGGGCGAAGGGGACGAACGCACCCGTGCCGGTGAGGGCGTACCCCCCGTCGGACTCGGTCATGATGACGTCGCACGCCGAGGAGCCCGTCGGGGGCAGGGCGTAGCTGAGGATCTTCTCGCCGTGGGCCACTGCGTTCAGCCAGTCAGACCGCTGGTCGCCGGTGCCGACGCGGTCGATGGTGAGCGCGCTCACCACCGTGGGCACGAACGGGCTCGGCACCTGGAAAGCGCCCATCTGCTCGACGAGGAGGCACAGGTCGAGGAACGTGCCCCCGCCCCCGGCCTGCTCGGGTGCCAGCGCGAGGCCGGGCCAACCCAGCTCGACCATCTCCTTCCACACCGACTCCGAGTACCCCGCCGGGTCGTGCTCCATGGCCCGCGCGTCGGCGTCGTTCGCCCGCGCCTCGAGGAACTCGCGCGCGGTGGTCGCCACCAGCTCCTGGTCTTCTGTCAACGTCAAGTCCATGGGCGGTCCTCGTCCCGGTTCTTGACTGTGTTTTGCCCGCTCAGCGGGCAAAACACAGTCAAGAACTCAGCGTTGCGGCGGGATCTTGTCGGAGCGGACCCAGACGCCGGGGCGTTCCTCCCAGAACAGCTGCAGCAGCACGCCGCCGGTGAGCTTGGGGTGGATGAAGCCGTCCTTCCACTGGGCGCCGTCGGTCTCGCCGTCGTTGTGGTCGAAAGTCTCGATCTCGTGGGCCTCGCACGCCTGCATGGCGGCGTCCCAGTCCTCGACCTCCATGGTCACGTGGTGCACCGTGGCGCCGCTCTTGTCCCAGAACCGCTCGATGAACGAGTCCTCGCCGCGGGGCATGATGATCTCCCAGCAGATGCTCGACCCCGGGATGTTCATCACCAGGTCGGCCATGTCGGGATGCTCGTCGTCGGGGGTGCGCCACACCTGCACGAACCCGGCCAGGTCCTCGTACCAGCGGGCCAGCTCGTCGCGGTCGGGGAACGCCTGGCACACGTGATCGATGCCCACGATTCCCAACGCGGACCGGTTGCCCGAGGGTTTCGCACCTCCGCTCGAGACGGCGCCGTCGTCGCCACACATGGTGTGGGTGCCGACGCCTCGGATCCGGAACAGGAAGCCGGGGCCGTGGTCGGGCGGTGAGAGCGACGCCTCGATCCACTTCCCGGGTTCGCCGGCCGTCGACTTGATCCCCTTGTCCTCCAGTTCCTTGGCGACAGCGTCGACGTCGGGGACTTCGACGGCGACGTGGTGGAGGCCGGGACGGCCGCCCTTGCTGTCGAGGAAGGCCTGGAACGGCGAGTCATCGCTGGTCGGTGCGAGCACCTCCCAGTGCTGGCCCCAACTTCCGGGCACCGCGAGCCGGGCGCCCCGGGCCTGTTCGGCTCCGTGCTCCCAGGTCTGGATGCGCCGGAAGCCGAACAGCCCTTCGAGTAGCTCCAGCTGGGGCTCCAGCTCGGGCACCACCTGGCTGATGTGGTCGATTCGATAGATCTCCATGCTCTGCCTCACTCTTCCTTCGAGAGGGGGTCGTGCAGGACGCGGTCGGCGCCCCGATGTCAGTTGATGTGGGGCTCGATCCAGTCGTAGCCGCCGTTCACCAGCTCCTTGACGAGGCGGAGGTTGTAGCGGTTCATGGCGCCGATCCGCTCGGCCAGCTCGGTGACGTGCTTCTCGAACTCGTCGGCGGGGAAGACCTCATTGGCCAGGCCGTACTCGTAGGCCTTCTGGCCGTCGAAGGTGACGCCCGTGAACAGCATCTGCTTCGCCCGGGCCTTGCCGATCAGCTCGGGCAGACGCTTGACGCCACCCCACCCCGGAGCGGCACCGCCGTAGGTCGGCTGGTCCGGGTCGCCGTCCTCGGTCATCTTGGGCCGGTAGGGCGGATCGGCCGACAGCGTGATCTCGACCAGCCCCATGTTGGAGTCCTCGGAGGCGACGATGAAGTCGGCGGCGAGAGCCACCTCGAGCCCCCCGCCCACGGCGTGACCGTGCACGGCGGCGATCACCGGCACCTCGAGGCGCTGCATCCGGTCGAAGGTCTTGTTGCCGAGACGTCCCTGCTCGATCCGCCCCTCGTCGGTCAGCTCCTCCGACCACTTGAGGTCCATGCCCGCGCAGAACGCCCGGCCGGCGCCACGCAGCACCACGCAGCGGACGTCGCGGTTCTCGTCGAGATCGTCGAACGCCTGGCGGAGCTCATGCATCATCTCGGGCGTCAGCGAGTTGAGCTTGTCGGGTCGGTTCAACGTGAGCCACGCCACGTTGTTGCGGATCTCCAGCTCGAGCGTCTCGTAGGGCATGGGGTTCTCCTTCTTCCTTGCTCGTCGGTCGTATGCGTCGGTCGGGTCAGTCGCGCGGCAGTCCGAGGCCGCGGGTCGCGATCACGTTGCGCTGGATCTCGGAGGTGCCGGCCAGGAACGTGGCCGCCACCGAGTCGAAGCGCAGATGGGTGAAGGCGGCGTCGAGGGGTGCCCCCTCGCGCTGCCACAGGCGGGCGTGGTCGCCGAAGACCTTGGCGCCCGTCCGCGCCAGCCTCTGGTGCAGCTCGGCGCTGAACAGCTGGTTGGCCGACGCCTCGTAGCCGGGGGTCTCACCGGCCGCCAGGATCGAGGTGGTGTAGCGAGCGAGGTTGTAGAGCACCCGCATCTCGGTGTAGCGGCGGGCGACGTCGTGGCGTACCGCCGTCTTCCAGTCGGGGCGCACCAACCCGTCGCCGTTGTTCGCGTGCTCCGAGAGGTGGTCGACCAGTTGGCCGAGCGCCTGCTCGTACTTGATCGTGGCGCCGATGCCCGAGCGTTCGGCGGTGAGCGTGGTCATGGCGACGTACCAGCCGCGGTTCTCCTCGCCCACACGGTTGGCCACCGGGATGCGGGCGTCCTCGAAGAAGATCTCGCCGAAGGGATGAGCGCCCCGGATGTCCTCGATGGGCCGGATGGTCACGCCCGGCGTGTCGGTGTCGACCAGGAGGAACGTGATGCCTCGGTGCTTCTTGGGGGCGTCGTGATCGGTGCGCACCAGCACGAACAGCCAGTCGGCGTACTGGACGAGCGAGGTCCAGACCTTCTGGCCGTTGACCACGTAGTGGTCGCCGTCGAGTTCGGCCCGCGTACGGAGCGACGCGAGGTCCGAGCCCGACCCGGGTTCGGAGAACCCCTGGGCCCAGGTGCGTTCGCCACGGGCGATCAGCGGGAGGTGCTCGGCCTTCTGCTCGTCGGTGCCGTGTTCGAGGAGGGTGGGACCGAGGAGGAAGGCGCCGATCCCGTTCACGGTGGGGACCCGCGCCCGCATCATCTCTTCCTGGAGGATGAACTCTTCGACCGGGGTGAGGCCGGCGCCGCCGTATTCCTCGGACCAGTGGGGCACCACCCAGCCTCGTTCGGCCAGAGCCGAGGCCCACTCGCGGGCACCCTCCCGGCGGGCCGGATGGTCGGACTTGATGTCGACGGCCCAGTTGTAGCCCCACACGTCCTCGGGTTCGAGACTCTGCTCGCTTTCGGCGTCGGGGACGTACTCCTCGGGGAACCGGTCGGCGATGAACTCGCGGACCTCCTCCCGGAAGCGGGCCTGGTCGGGGGTGTCCTTCCAGTTCACGGGCGGTCCTTCGGGAGCGGGACGTCGGAAGGTGGGGTCGCCTCGCGATCCCACGTACCCGGCGTGAGACCGTGGTCGCCGGCGGCGCGGAGCTTGTGTTTGGCGATTTTGTCGGTCGGCGTCCGCGGCAGCTCGTCGACGAACTCGATGTAGCGGGGGACCATGAACTTCGGGAGCCGGTCCTCGCAGTGTTCCACCAGTTCGTCGGGTGACAGCTCGGCGTGGGGCTGGAGGACCACCGCCACCTTGACCTCTTCCTCCTCCCACTCGGACGGGACGCCGATGGCGGCGCACTCGAGCACCGCCGGATGGAAGTTGATGGCGCACTCGAGGTCGAAGGCGGAGATGTTCTCACCTCGCCGGCGGATGGCGTCCTTGATCCGGTCGAGGAAGTAGAAGTAACCGTCTTCGTCGTAGCTGAGGCGGTCGCCGGTGTGGAACCACCCGTTGCGCAGGGTCTGGGCGGTGACATCGGGGAACCCGTAGTAGCCGGTGACCATCACGTACGGCTGCTTGGGCCGGAGCACGAGCTCACCGGGCTCACCGGGTGGCACGGGACGGTCGTGCTCGTCGACCACGGCGGCGTCGAAGCGCTCGGTGTGCTCCTGGCCGCACGACCCGTCTCGCCACTCGCCGTAGGGGCTGGCGAGGGGGATGCCGGCCTCGGTGCTCGTGTACGTCTCGACCGTGTGGGCACCGAAGCGCTCGTAGAAAGCGGTGTTGAGGGCCGATTTGCCCATGTAGAAGTTCTCGAGCGGATGGTCGCGGTCGTCGGGCTGCTCGGGCTTGTTGAGCAGGATCGGGATCATGGCGAAGACGCCGAGGGCGGTCTGTGCATCGAAGTGGCGGACGTCGGCCCAGAAGCGCGAAGCGCTGAAACGCTCGACCACCGCCAGCGACGTCCCCGAGATGAGGGCGGCCATCATCCCGTCCCACAGCCCGGCGGCGTGGAAGATCGGGAGCGGACAGTAGATGGTGTCGCTCCTCCCGCTCACGAACCGGCGGGAGTCGAGGGCGCAGGCGAGGGCGGCGGCGTGAGGGGCGATGGCCCCCTTGGCGGGTCCCGTCGTGCCCGACGTGTACATGATCGCCTGGGTGTCGGAGAAGCTGACCGCGGGTCGGGGCGGGTCGTCGCCCTGGTCGAGGAGCCACGAGAACCGCCGGGCCGGCTTCCCGATGTTCCCGAGGGTCACGTTGCCGGCTTCGTCGTGGACGAAGAGGCCCTCGAGGCCCGGGAGCCGGTCGACGATCGCGGGGAGATGCTCGACATACCGGTCGGCGATCACCAGCGTGGACGCGTGCGAGCTGTCGATCACGTGGTGGAGCAGGTCGCCCTTGTAGGCGGTGTTGATCGGCACGGCGACGGCGCCGAGTTTGGCCAGGGCGAAGATCACGTGGACGAAGTCGGCGCTGTTGGGCAGCATCACCGCCACGTGGTCTCCGGACTCCACACCCGCCTCGGTCAGTCCGTGCGCGATGCGGTCGGCCGTGGCGTCGACCTCGTCGAAGGTCAGCTCGCCGTCGTGGAACTTCAGGAAGGTCTCGCCGCGATGGCTCTGCGCCCGGCGTTCGAGGACCGCGCCGAGGACGAGTTCTTCCAGGGGCTCACCGTTGATCAGCATGCGTGGACTACGCGGGTTCTCGTTTGTCGAGCCGCTCGCCGGTGGTGGAGTCGAGGAGGGGGTAGATCCCGTCCTCGTCGTGGACCTCCTGCCCGGTGAGGGCGGGCCTGAACACGCACATCATCCGCAGGTCGGAGATCGCCTGGAGGCTGTGCTTCTCGTTGCCATCGAGGGCGTAGAGGGTCCCGGGCTCGACCTTGTAGGCCTCGCCGGTCTCGAGGTCGGTCAGCTCACCCTCGCCCTCGATGCAGTACACCGACTCGAGGTGGTTCGCGTACCACATGTTGGTGGTCGTCCCCGCGAAGAGGACGGTGTCGTGGAACGAGAAGCCCATCCCGTCGTTCGCCAGGATGAACCGCCGGCTGACGAACGTGGGCGCGTGGACGTCGCGGTCGGTTCCCTCGAGATCGGAGAGACGCCGGACGATCATTCGGCCGCCTCCATCGCCGGCGCGCCCGCCCGGTTGGCGATCGCGGACTCGACGGCCTCAGCGAGGATTCCGAGGCCCCGCTCGAGGGCATCGTCGGGGATCGTGAGGCTGGGCAGCAGCTTGGCCACCTCGCTCTCGGGACCCGACGTCTCCATGATCAGGCGGCGATCGAACGCCTCCTTGACGATCCGGCCGCTGATGTCGGGGTCGTCGAAGGCGATGCCCTGCATGAGGCCTCGGCCGCGTGTTTCCGCGCCGACCTCGGGGTGTGAGGCGACGATCTGGTCGAGGGCCTGGGTGATGGTCGACGCCTTGGCGTGGACCTCCTTGGTCAGCTCGTCGTCCTCCCAGAACCGGAGCGCCTCGGCGGCGGTCACGAAGGCGAGGTTGTGACCGCGGAAGGTGCCGTTGTGCTCTCCCGGGTCGAAGACGTCGAGTTCACGCTTCATGAGCGTGACCGCCATGGGGAGGCCGAAGCCCGACAGCGATTTCGACAGGCAGACGATGTCGGGTTCGATTCCGGCCGGCTCGAAGCTGAAGAACGGACCGGTGCGGCCGCACCCGGCCTGGATGTCGTCGACGATGAAGAGCACGTCGTGGCGGCGGCACAGCTCTTCGAGGCGCTGCAGCCACGCCATGCTGGCGGTGTTGAGCCCACCTTCGGCCTGCACGGTCTCCACGATGATGGCGGCGGGTAGGTCGAGGCCGCTGCCGCTGTCGTCGAGGAACTGGTGCAGGTAGTTGATGGTTTCGGCCTCGCTGCCGAGGTAGCCGCAGTAGGGCATGGCGGCGGCGTTCGACAGCGAGAGCCCCGCACCTTCGCGCTTGAGGGAGTTGCCGGTGACTGAGAGCGATCCCAGCGTCATGCCGTGGAAGGCGTTGGTGAAGCCGACGACCCGTTCCCGGCCCTTGACCTTGCGGGCGAGCTTGAGCGCGGTCTCCACCGCGTTGGTCCCGGTGGGCCCGGGGAAGGCGACCTTGTAGTCGAGGCCGCGGGGTTTGAGGATCACCTGCTCGAAGCGCTCGAGGAAGCGCTTCTTGGCGGTGGTGATCGTGTCGAGGCTGTGGGTGATCCGCTCGTCGGTGAGGTACTCGATGAGGGCCTGGCGCATGGCGGGGTCGTTGTGCCCGTAGTTGAGGGCGCCGGCGCCGGCGAAGAAGTCGAGGTATTCGTTCCCGTCGACGTCCCAGATCTGGTGCCCTCGGGCGCGGTTGAACTCCGCCGGCCACGAGCGACAGTACGCACGGACTTCGGACTCGAGATGTTCGATGATGCTCATGGTGCGGATTCCTCCGTCGGAATGGTGGCTGGGCGACTGATCGGTGTGGTCATGTCATGGCTTGCGTCGGTCGTGATTCAGAAGGGGCCGATGCGGATGAGGTCCTCACGCTCGTGGTCGTGCCCGGACGGGAACTGGTCGGCGCGGAAGCACTCCATGACCTCGAGGTCGGTGTCGAGATCGCGGGCGACGCCGGAGAAGAGGGCCATCGACGCGTCGTTGGAGGGCGTGACCGTCGCTTCCAAGTAGCGGACCTCCGAACAGCCAGGTTGTTCCAGTACCCCGTGGAGCAGCTTTCTACCCATGCCCTGCCGGCGGTGACTGGTGGCGACTCCGACCTGCCAGACGAACACTGTGTCGCGTTGCTCGGTGGGGCGGTAGGCGAGGACGAACCCGACGATGCTTCCGGCGGCTTCCGCGACGACGCTGGTGCTGCCGTGGTGGCGGAAGGCGAGGAGGTAGGCGTACGCCGAGTTGAGGTCGAGGGCGTCGTCGGCGCTGACGAGAGCCCACACGTCGGCCGCGTCGTCGACGCTCGCGCCCCGGACGATGGCGGTGCTCGGTGTGTCAGTAGGTGCAGTCTTGGGGGGCGTCACAGCTTCAGCGCTACGGACGACCCGATCACAGCTGACCGGCGGGACACGAAACCATCGAAACAGGTTTCGTGGCCATACACCACCGGAAATTCCCGGCGGTCAGAGATCGGATTCGAGGTCGGCTCGGTCAAGGGGCCCGGGAACGGGCTCCGACCTGGGTCCGGCCTGCGAATCACCTCCTCGTGCGGACTTCGACATTCGTTTCGTGGACACCTTGACCATAGCCAAGTGCGGGCCGCTTGTGAAACTCTTCGCGAATGGCCTGGTCAAACCCTTATGAATCGGACAGGGCTACGACCCGGGTGCGGGCGAGGCGGTCGTGGAGGCCCCGGCGATCGCGGTCCCATACAGCCCAGATGTAGGGGACCACCCACCCAAATGCGGGGACCAGGATCCCCAAGATCGGGGGGAGGGCCGCTCGCAGCAGGCTGGCGTTGCGGCTCGGCGGCGCGCCGCTCTCGACGTCGATCACCCGGATCCCCACCGCCCGCTTCCCGACCGTCTGGCCCGTCGCCGCGGTGAGCCAGGTCTCGTACCCCACGACCACGGCCCAGCCGAGGGCGAAGACGACCACCACCGTGGTACCCGAGTCGCCGATCCATCCGAGCAGCAGCGGCACGCCGATGAGCCAAGTCGGCAGCAGGACCAGAACCACGTCGGCGACGCGGGCGACGGCGCGGAGCGACAGGCCCGCCTGCGCCGGGATCATGGGTCGGACGGGCGCTGCTCCCAGGCCGGGTCGAGCTGCCTGAGGAAACCCGCGCAGCGTTCCTCCTCGTCGGTCTCACCGATCTCGGCGGCCATCCGCCGCAGGCCGTCGAGCGAGCGGAGGAAGCCGCGGTTCGTCTCGTGTTCCCAGCGCACGTACCCCGTGCCCCGCCAGCCGGACCCCCGCAGGGCGTCGAGGCCGCGGTGGTATCCGACGCGGAAGTACGCGTAGGCCTCCACACCCGACGCGGCCTCGCCGAGCCGGGCCCAGGCGTCGATGTACCGCGGCCACCGACGAGCCACGTCGGCGAGTGCGTCCCGCCGCTCGGGCCCGGACTGCTGCAGGGCGGCGTCGAGCGCGGCCTTGGCCTCGGCCGGCGGCGGATCGACGACCGTCTCGGGCGGTCCCTGTGGGTTGAGGTTCACCGACTCTCCGTTGCTCATGACAGATGATCCTGACAGATCGGCGAACTTCGGGGGCCTCGAGCCCTCATCGGTTCCTCCGCCCCCGAAAAGTTGGCAGGGGACGCGTCGGTAGCCTGGTGGCTGATGGCAGAGACACGGAACGAATCGTCACCCCGTCCGACCCTCCTGATCCTCGTGCGTCATGCCGTGATCGGCGACACGGGGAAGGTGCTGTCGGGCCGCACGCCCGGTCTGGATCTTTCGGAGGAGGGCCACGCGCAGGCCAAGGCAGCCGGCGAGCGCTTGTCGGCATTCCCGATCGCCGCCGTCTACGCCAGCCCCATCGAGCGCACCACCCAGACGGCCGAGGCCATCGCCGAACCCCATGACCTGCCCGTCCAACCGCTGGAGGGCGTCCTCGAGGGCGACTACGGCGAGTGGATGGGACGCGATCTCGCCGACCTCGCGAAGCAGGACCTGTGGAAGGTCGTCCAGCGGACTCCATCGCAGATGCGGTTCCCGGGTGGCGAGTCGATCCCCGAGATGCAGGCTCGCGTCGTGCGGGCCCTCGACGACGTCGTGGAACGCCATCGAGGCGAGGTCGCGGTCGTGGTGTCGCACTTCGACCCCATCAAAACGGCGGTGGCCCATTACCTGGGGTTGGCTCTCGACCTCTACCAGCGCATCGTGATCGGTCCCGCCTCTACGACCATGTTCGCCTGCCCTCCCGGTGGCGCCCCCGTGCTGCTCACGCTCAACAACACCGACACCCTCGACACCTTCGTGCCGAAGACCGAGAATGCTTCCGACGCCGACGGTGAGGACGCCGCGTGATCGAGTGGATCGAGTTCGACCCCGTCGACCGGATCTCGGCCGGCGCTCTCGGGAACCCGGGCGACCGCCGGTTCCTGATCCAGGCCGCCCGCGGCCATGCCACCCTCACCGTCCTCGTCGAGAAGGAGCAGGTGGCCATGCTGTCGGCGCGGCTCGTGCAGCTCCTCTCGGCGGTCGAGGACGAGCTCCCCGACGAAGGCGACGCTTCCCCGGCCGAAGTGCCCCCGGTGCAGGACATGCCCGAGTTGTTCCGCGCTCGCATGATGCGCCTGGGCTTCGACCCGGCGCGCGACATGATCGTCCTCGAGCTGTTCGAGGACGTTCCCGAAGGGGTCGATGAAGCGTCCGACGTCGACGAGCTCGCCGACGTCGAGCTCGAGGAGGCCGGTCACCTGGTGCGGCTCTACGCCACCCGACCGCAGATGCGGTTGATGGCCGCGCGGGGTGCGGAGGCCGTGGCGGCCGGGCGCGAGACCTGCCGCCTGTGCCAGCTCCCGATGGACCCCGACAGCCACGACTGCCCGTCGAAGAACTGACGTGAGCGGGCCGGCGACCGGCGACATGCTGGACCGACTCCGAGGCGGCGAGCTCGAGCTGATCGAACGGATGCCGTGGTCGTCGAACGCCACGTTCCTCGGTGTGGTCACGGCGGCAGGTGACGACCTGCTCGTGATCTACAAGCCCCGTCGGGGCGAGCGGCCCCTGTGGGATTTCGCCCCCGGCACGCTGGCGCTCCGCGAGGTCGCGGCGTTCGAGGTGTCGGAGGCCGCCGGGTGGCGGATCGTCCCGCCCACGGTCCTGCGCGCCGACGGTCCCTTCGGCGAGGGGATGGTGCAGTTGTTCGTCGATCACGACCCCGACGAGCACTTCCTCGAGCTGCGCGACGCTTTCGCCGACCGCTTCCGTGAGTTCGCCGCCTTCGACGTCGTCGCCAACAACGCCGACCGCAAGTCGGGTCACTGCATCCGCGACGAGCACGACCACATCTGGGGGATCGACCACGGCGTCACGTTCCACGAGCACCACAAGCTCCGTACCGTGATCTGGGACTACGCGGGCGAGCGGCTCTCGGCCTCGGCCGCCGACGGGCTGTGCCGGATGGAGACCGCGCTGGCGGGCGAACTCGGGGACCGGCTGGGAGAGCTGCTCTCGTTCGTGGAGATCGCCGCGTTCGCCGCCCGGGTCCGCCGCCTGCTCACCGAGGCGGCGCTCCCGGAGCCGCGGGGCGACTATCCGTACCCCTGGCCTCTCGTCTGAATCAGTCGGCGACGGCTCCGGCCGGGTCGCGGAAGAACTGGGAGCGAGGGAGGGCCCGATCGGCGCCGTCGTCGACGGCCCGCTGCAGCGCCGCCACGTCGACGTGGGCCCCGTAGCCGACGATGCGCGCGTGCGGCGCCTTCGCCCGCAGCTCGGCGACGAGGTCGGCGTGGGTCGCGAGGTCGACGACGATGGCGTCGGCGTCCTCGGCATCGTCCACCGCCGACGCGAACAGCACGTCCGGCAGGGTGCCCTGGATCTTCGACCGGTCCATGAGATCGCGGACGAAGGCGATCGTGCGCATCTCCCCGGGCTCCTCGCTCCGCATCGTCGCCCTTCTCAACACAGGGAATGGTGCCACCAGTTGCGCACTGCGCGTCGCCCCCGTGTGACCCGCGCGTCAGGATGATCGCCCTACTCTGACATCGTGGTCCTGCTGCTCGCCATCCTCTTCTTCGCCGTGCCGATCGCCGAGTTGGCCGTGCTCATCAGCGTCGGGCAGCAGATCGGTATCGGCGACACGATCCTCCTCATGATCGGCGTGTCGGTCGTGGGCGCGTTCATGGCCCGCCGCCAGGGCCTCGGAGTGCTCCGCGAGGTGCAGCGTCGCAGCGCTCGTGGCGAGGTGCCCGGCAAGGAAC
>CAZTOV010000007.1:0-9108 GCA_964615175.1 uncultured Burkholderiales bacterium | reverse complement strand
GTGCTCCGCGAGGTGCAGCGTCGCAGCGCTCGTGGCGAGGTGCCCGGCAAGGAACTGACCGACGGCCTGCTCGTGCTCGTGGCTGCCGTGCTGTTGCTCACGCCGGGCTTCGTCACCGACGGCGTAGCCCTGCTCCTGCTCGTGCCGCCCGTGCGCGCCGGCATCCGGGCCGTGGTCCGGCGCAGCTTCGAGAAGCGGGTGACGGTGGTCCGGGGGTTCGAGGAGCGTCAGCGCACCATCGACGCCGAGCTCCTCGATCGCCCCGACGAGGATTCCGGGCGCTGACGTCGAAGTGGCCGCCGTGAGTCGCCGAGCACTCTCGCTGATCGCGTTCGTCGTCGTGGCCGCACTCGTGCCCCTGGCGGGCCAGCCCGCCCGGGCCGCCGAAGGTCCGCCCCTGGAGAGCGACCCCCAGGCGATGGAGGACGCGCTCGACTGCCCGGCCAGCTTCGACGATCCGGACCGCGAGCCGCTCCTCCTCGTTCACGGCACCTTCGCCACCCCCGAGGAGAACTGGGGCTGGAACTACGCCGCCGCCCTTCCCGCACAGGGCTGGGACGTGTGCACGGTCCGGCTCCCCGAGCGGTCCAACGTCGACATCCAGGTCTCGTCCGAGTACGTGGTGTACGCCATCCGCCAGATGGCGGCCCGCAGTGGTGAAGCCGTCGACGTGATGGGGCACAGCCAGGGCGGACTCCAGCCCCGCTGGGCGATCAAGTGGTGGCCGGACGTGCAGGCCGCCGTCGACGACCTCGTCATGCTGGCGACCCCGAACCACGGCACGGTGCCCGCCGACCTCGCCTACGAGTTCGGTTGCTTCCCCGCCTGCTACCAGATGGCGTCGCAGTCGAACTTCATCGAGGCCCTCAACCGCGACGACGAGACCCCCGGCGACATCATCTCGTACACGAGCCTCTACAGCCTCACCGACGAGCTGGTGCAGCCGGCCGCGCCCGATCCCACGGCGGCCATCGACGGCGCCGAGAACATCCTCGTCCAGGACCTGTGCCCGGGGCGGCCGGTCGACCACCTGGGGTTCGCCTACGACGCCGTCGTGCACTCGATGGTGATCGACGCGTTGACGAATCCCGGCCCGGCCGATCCCACCCGGTTCGACCCGTTGACCTGCGCGCAGGTCTGGTTCGACGGCGTCGATCCGTCGGTGTTTCCGACCCTGATCTCCGACAACGCCCTGACCGACGCCTTCGGCGGCGGCGAATCGGGCGGCCCCGGCGACGAGCCTCCGCTGAAGGACTATGCGCAGCCCTCGGACGACGGCGGCGACGCCGATGTCGCCGGAGATTCGGAGACCGAGGACGGTGGCACCCATGGCGGCACGGCGGTGGCCGGCACCGAAGCAGTGCGTTCGAGCAGCGGCGTGCTGCCCGCGACCGGGGGCGTTCCGACGTTCCTCGGCGCCCTGGGACTGCTCAGTCCGGCGGCGATCCTGATCTGGCGGCGTCGAGGATCTGCTTGACGTCGTCGTCGCTCACCTGAGCGAAGTCGACGTACCAGCTCCCGACGGCCCGGAAGTCGGCCGGCTGCTCGGGACACACGACCTCGTCGGCGATGCCTTCCAGACGCCGGACCGACTCGGGCGCCCCCACAGGGACGGCGAGCACGACCTTCGTGGCACCCATCTCGCGCGCCACTTCGACGCCCGCGGTGGCGCTGACCCCCGTGGCGAGCCCGTCGTCGACCACGACCACCGTGCGCCCCTCGAACCGTTCGCGTGGCCGGTCGCCCCGGTACAGGGTGACACGACGTTCCACCTCGGCCTGTTGCTCTCCGGCGAGTTCGCGGAACCGCATCTCGTCGACGTCGGCCATCTCGAGGGCCCGAGGGTTGCGGACGACTTGGCCTTCCTCGCTCACCGCGCCGATTCCGAACTCGGGGTTGGACGGGGCGCCCACCTTGCGGACGACGAGGGCTTCGAGCGGTGCATGCAGCGCCCGGGCGACCTCGGCAGCGACGGGAATCCCGCCCCGGACGAGGGCGGCCACGACCACATCGTCGTCGGCGAGATGGGCCAGGCGCTCGGCGAGAGCGCGACCGGCCTCACGTCGGTCTTGAAACCTCATCCACTCCGCAGTGTCGCGGATGGGGTGGACTCGTGCTCGTGCTCGTGCTCGTGCTCGTGCTCGCGGTCGCGGTCGCGGTCGCGGTCGGTGCGTCGGCCGACGGCGACGAGCCAGAGGCTGCCGAGGATCGCGCTCGCGAGCGAGGCCACCAGGATCCCCATCTTGGCGTGCTCGAGGAACACCGCCGACTCGGTGAAGGACAGTCGGGCCACGAAGAGGGCCACGGTGAAGCCGATACCGCCGAGGGCGCCGATCCCCACGATGTGGGCGGGGCGCACCGACGCCGGAAGCCTGCCGACGCCGAGGCGCTGGCCGAGCAGGGTCGCCGCGGTGATGCCGACGGTCTTTCCCACGACGAGGCCGAGGATGATGCCCCACGTGACCGGGGCCGCGAAGGCGTCGCCCAGAGACTCGCCCGAGATCTCGATGCCCGCGTTCGCGAGGGCGAAGATCGGCACGATGACGAAGCTGGACCAGGGGAGGAGGCGGTGCTCGAGCGTCTGGAGCACGTCGCGTCCCCGGAAGTCGCCCGCGGGGGTCACGAGCCCGAGGGCCACCCCGGCGATCGTGGCGTGGATCCCCGATTCGAAGGCGGCGTACCAGATGACGATGCCGACGACGACGTACGGGAGGATGGTGCGGACGCCCGCCTTCTGCATCATCACCACGACGGCCATGCCCGCCACTGCCGCGCCCAGCCACGGCCCCGAGATCGCCTCCGTGTAGAAGAGGGCGATGATGAGGATGCCGCCGATGTCGTCGGCGATCGCCAGCGTGAGCAGGAAGATCTTGAGGCCCGAGGGCACCCGCTTCCCCAGCAGGGCCAGGACGCCGACGGCGAAGGCGATGTCGGTCGCCACCGGGACTCCCCAACCTCGGAGGGTCGGTTCGCCGATGTTCACCACCGTGAACAGCAGGGCCGGCACGAGCATCCCGCCGGCGGCGGCGATGACGGGCAGAGCGGCTGTCTTGGGGTCACGCAGCTCGCCCGTCACCAGTTCGCGCTTGATCTCGAGGCCGACGACGAAGAAGAAGATCGTCATGAGGGCGTCGTTGACCCAGGCTTCGACGGGCTCGACGATCTCGAAGCCGCCGATGGCGATCTTCAGCTCGTGGTGGAGGATGTCGTGGTAGAGGCCGCCGGTCGGCAGGTTGGCGAGGAGGAGCGCGGCGACGGCGGCGGCGAGGAGGAACGCTCCACCCGAGATCTCGGCGCGGAGGAACTCCTGGACGGGGCGGATGAGCTTCTTCGGGGGGGTACGGGGCACTGGAGCCTTCTTCGATCACGCCGAGCGGCGGCGCATCACGCTACAGCAGGCCCCCGGCGGCCCTCGGACGGTGGGTCGGCCCCTCGATGGAGGCGGAGACCGGCAGCGACGACGACGACCGCGGCCGCGACCGATCCGGCGAGCGAGCCGAGCCAGGCCACCGAGAACGAGGTCGCGTCGGCCGCGAAACCGAAGGCCACCGGACCGGTGACCGCCCCGATGTAGACGCCGGTCTGGGTAATTCCCGTCGAGGCGCCCGGCGCCTCGGGATGGGTGGCGACCACCGAGTGGTTGAACAACCCCGGCCACCCCCATCCGAGGGAGAACGCGAGGAGGGTGGCGGGGATCAGGAGGGCGGTGACGCCGGTCGCCAGCAAGGCGTAGCCGAGGGCGCCGCCGGCGAGCATGGCGCCGACGAGGCCGAACTCGTGGTCGCGGCCTCGGCGATCGGCGACGAACCCCATGGTCAATCGGGTGCCGAGTCCGGCGGTCGCACCGAGTGCGAACAGCAGGCCGGCGGTGGCCTCGCCGAGCCCCTGGTCGACGGCGCCCTCGACGAGGAAGGTCCCGAGCGTGTTGGCGGCCGCCGCGCCGAGCCCGGCACCGAGGGCGAGCGGTGCGAGGCGCCGGAGCGAGCCGGGTGGCGGGCGGTCGGGGGTCTCGCCCGAGGCGACGCCGGGGGCGTCGGGCACGATCACGGTGGTGGCGAGAGCCGCGAGGGCGCCGCCGGCGAACGCCCACCGCCATCCGATCGTGAGGGCCAGGGCCGGCACGGCGAGGCCACCGAGGAGCATGGAGGCGGGGATCGCCGACTGCTTCACGGCGAATGCGGTGGCCCGGCGCTCGAGGTCGACGCGGCGGGCGAGGAGCAGGTTGCTCCCCGGCTGCGCGATGGCGTTGGCCGCGCCGCCGACGGCGAGGAATCCCAGGGCCACCGGCCAGCTCGTGGCGAGGGCGGCGACGCCGGCCATCGCGCCGGCAGCGAGGACGGCCGCGAGCCGCATCCCGTGGCGGGGTCCGATGCGCTCGACGAGGCGTCCGCCGACGGCCGAAGTCGCCGCGCCGACGCCGAAGAACACCGCCGGGGCCAGCCCGAGCGCGCCCCTCGAGAAGTCGAGGTCGGCTCGAAGCTGCACCGCGAGCGCCCCGACGAGGAACGCCGGCAGCACGCACACCGTCGCCACTGCCACCGCCGCCATCACGCTCCGCCGTGCCGGCGTCAGGTTCGCTACCACCACCCGCCCAGCCTCGCGGCGCCCCCCTCCACCCCACGAACCGATGCGACCCCGTGTTGCTTACTGCCAGTAACGGTCAGGCCTTGGCGAGTCGGTGGCAGGAAGCGACCGGGACACCGGATTTCTTGTCGCGTTTCCTGCGGAGGATGCGCTTAGCGGGGATATGGACTACGAGGCCCTGGACCGTATCGCCGTCCGCCAACACGGGTTGATCACGACAGACCAACTCCGTCGTCTCGGAGCCGGCAAGGACTGGGTTCGATCGCAGCTGCGTGCGGGCCGCTTGGTGCGGGTTCGGCTCGGCGTTTACCGAATCGGTGGAGTTCCGATGTCCCAGGACCAGGCCTGGCTGGCCGCTGTGCTCGGTGCGCGGGTTCGGTGTGTGCTGTCGCACGGAACCGCCGCCGCGGTCTGGGGACTCGAGCGCTTCGACGTTCCCGACCGGATCGATCTTCTCACGATGCAGCGACCCCCTCGCATTCCCGGCGTACGAGGCCACGAAACGCTGTGGCTGCCGAAGCGTGACGTCGCCCGAATCCGGCACCTTCCGACCACCAGCGCCGCGCGCACATTCATCGATGCGTCGAACCTGCTCGATGTCCAGGCGCTGGGACGGTCGGTGGACGACGCCCGCCGGCGACGGCTGCTCACCCTTCCTCGGCTGGTCGCCTGCTTTGACGAGGTGCCGTGGTCAGGGCGCCGGCCGAGCCGCAACATGCGCGAGGTGCTGAAGGAGCGTGTGCCCGGCTTCGATCCCGGCGGCAGTGAACCCGAATTAGACGTCCTGCGCGTCCTTCGCAGGGCCGGGATTCGACCCCTGCCGCGGCAGCAGTATCGCGTGGTGATCGACGGGCACACGTACGTGGTGGACTACGCGTGGCCCGAGACGAAGCACGTGATCGAGTACCTCGGCGCCCGGATTCACGGAACACCGTCGGCAGTGCACCGTGACAGCAGCCGGACGCAACGGCTCTTGCATGCCGGCTACACGGTCTGGCCTGTCACCTCCGAGACCACCGAGAATCAGATCATCGCCATCGGTGTGACCGCGACCGATCCGATCGCCGCCTGAGTCGGCTGGCTATCTGCCACCGACTCGCCAAATCCCCACCGTTACTGGCAGTAAGCGACCCCCATCCCTACGAGGGGATGGCGGCGGGGGCGGAGGTGTGGGCGGTGTCGGGCCAGCGCTTGCGCTGGTTCTTGGCGAGGCGGTGGAGCAGTTTGATGGCGCCCGGGTCGTCGTCGCCGGGGCGGACCTGGATCCACCCGTCCTCCAGTACCCGCTTCATCAGGTCGCGGCCCGTCTCGGTGCGCACCAGGGTCAGGGTCCAGTCGTTGAACGCGCCGATGCCGCCGGTGGAGATGTCGGCGTGCTCCGCGGCGAAGTCGGGGCACATCTTGCATCCCTCACGCGTGTACGGGTGGCACTCCTTGAGCGGGATCTCGAGGTAGCGGCCGTCGTGGCACCACATCTGGAGCTTGCCCTTGATGTTCATCTTCTTGATCTCGGGCCGGCTCACCCCGTACTCGGCTTCGAACAGCTCCTCGAAGATGGCGTCGTCGAACGTCTTCGAGCACAGGAGCCCGATGTTGAGCGTGATGCGGCGCGCGACCTTGCCCGCCTTGCGGATCTTCAGGATCGGTGGCGCCGACGACTGGCAGCTCATCCCCACCAGGGCGATGCGCTCGGCCCCGGCCTCGGCGGCCTCTTCGTAGGCGAGGGTGTTGGCCGAATAGGTGTACCGGCTGCCGGCCGACCGGATGACGTCCTCGGGCGTCCAGGCGACCCCGGGGACGGCTTTCCACGACGACCCGTCACCCTCGAGGTAGCTCACCAGGGCGCAGTCGATGATGTCGTGCTCGAGCGCGTACATGAGCAGCGCGGCCACCAGGCCCCCGTCCTGGCCGACCTCGTTGAGGATCCGATTGTCGGCGCGGGCGAGCACCGTGTCCTTGACCACGCCGGCCACCTCGTCGGGTTCCCGCTCGCGGCCGAACAGCTCCTGATCGATCTCGGGTTCCCAGGCCCGGAACCGGGGGCACGCGCGGGTGCAGAGCGTGCAGCCCTTGTCGCCCTGCACGCACCCGCCCGGACCGCCCTCGTCCTCGAGGTGGAAGGGTCGGTAGCCGCCGCTTTCGTGGTCGTACCCGATGATGTCGTGGGGGCAGGCCACCACACAGGCGGCGCAGCCCGTGCAGAGCCCGCTCGTGATCACCTCGGGGAAGAGGTGTTTCCAGTGCAGTTGCTCGGCGGCCATTCGTCTCCCTGGTCGCTCGTCGGGGCGGAGTCTGCCACGCGGCACAGACCCGGCCGGCTACGGCTGGTCGGTACCGACCCTATTGATCCCGTGGTCTCGCGATCTGATGGGTGGCGGAACTCTCACAGTAGGTATCGTCGCCGGCGAAGCGGACCGCGACGTCGGCCCCCGCCGGCGCCTCGTCACCGGGGTCGATGCGAGCCGTTCCGTCGGCGTCTGCTTCGACGACCCGCTCCACGAGCGGTTCGCCCCCGGCTGCGACCTGCACCTGAACGTCTTTCCCGCGCAGGGGCCGGTCACCCGAGCGGAGTTCGACTTCGACCGCGCTGGTCGACGCCTCGGTGATCTCCAGCGAGGTGGGTGTGCACACCTCGATGAAGTCGTCCTCGCACCCCCCGAGGGCGAGCATCGCCAGAGCCAAGGCAGCGGTGATCCAGCGGCGGGACGGCACCGAATCACCCTACCGATGGCCCTGCCGACGGAGGTCGTCCGTAGGATGTCCGGTATGCGACTGCGCCGCCGACCCATGACCTTGGTCGTCCTCTTCGTGCTGGCGGTCGTGGGGGCGGCCTGTGGCGACGACGGGAACGGAGCCGGCGACCCGGCACCGACGTCGACCACCGCCGATGCCGACGCCGACACCGCCGGCCCCACCACGACCTTCGGCGGCACCCGCGTGGAGGTCGAGGTGCGCGATGGCGGAATCGTCGGTGGTGTCCGACGGGTCGAGGTCGACACGGGTGAGCGGGTTCTCCTCGTCGTGACCTCCGACATCGCCGACGAAGTCCACGTGCACGGCGTCGACGTCGGCCGCGAGGTCGAGGCCGGCACAACCGTCGAAGTCGACTTCACCGCCGACATCCCCGGCGTCTTCGAAATCGAACTCGAGGCACAGGGGCTGCCACTGGTGGAGTTGGTCGTCGGGACGTGACGTGACCGTCCTGACCGTGCTCGCCCACGGCGTGGGCGAGCGTGGTGACCTGCCCCTTCCGCTGTGGCTGTTCGCCTACGGCGCCGGCGGCGCCGTCGTGGTCTCGTTCGCCGCCATCGGCCTGCTCTGGCGCCGCAGCCGTCTCGAGGAGGAGCACCGGGGTCGGCTGCTCCCGGGCTGGACGCAGGCGATCGGCGGACTCGTCGCCGTCACGGCGCGGATCGTCGCCCTCGTGCTCTACGTCACCGTGGTCGTGGCCGCCCTCGCCGGTGACGAGTCGACCTCCTTCAACCTCGCCCCGATCGTCGTCTACATCTGGTTCTGGGTGGCGGTGCAGGTCGCGAGCGCGCTGCTCGGCGACGTGTGGCGGGTGCTCAATCCGCTCGACACGCTGGCGGCCACGGGGTCCTGGTTGAACCGGCGTGTCTTCGGGCGGACACCACGGCCCCGACCCGACCCCGGCTGGGGTCGTTGGCCCGCCGTGGCCGGGCTCTTCGGCTTCGTGTGGCTCGAGTTGGTCTACTTCGATCCCGGATCTCCACGGGTCCTCGGTGCGGCGATCGTCGTGTACTCCACGGTCATGCTGGTGGCCGCCGCCCGCTGGGGACGGGGCTGGTTGCGCGAGGGCGACGCCTTCGCCGCCTGGTTCGGGTTGCTGGCGAAGATGGCGCCGTTCCACACCGACGAGGCCGGTCGGTTGCGGGTGCGGCCCCCGCTCAGCGGGCTCGCCGGCGTCCGGGTGGTGCCCGGCACCGTTCCCCTGATCGTGGTCGCCCTCGGCTCGACCTCGTTCGACGGCTTCACCCGCATCCAGTTCTGGACCGATCTCGTGGGGACCCGCACCGGCTGGGGGGCGGTGCCGCTCGCCACCGGAGGATTGGTGTGGCTGATCGCCGTCGTCGGTGCCGCGTACGTGGGTTCGATGCACCTCGCCGCGCGGCTCACCGGGCGCGACCACGAAGAGCTGGTCCGCTGGTTCGCGCATTCGCTCATCCCGATCGCCTTCGCCTACGTCGTCGCGCACTACTTTTCGCTGCTGATCCTCGACGGCCAGGACGTGTGGCGGTTGCTCTCCGATCCCTTGGGCCGCGGCTGGGACCTGTTCGGCTCGGCGTCGTACCGGGTCGACTACACGCTGGTGTCGACCACCGTCATCGCCTGGGTGCAGGCCGGGGCCATCGTGCTCGGACACGTCGCCGGGGTCCTCATGGCTCACGACCGGGCGGTGGCGCGCTTCGCCGACGACGAGGTCTCGACCTCGCAGTACCCGCTGCTCGCAGCCATGGTGCTCTACACGGTCGGCGGGCTCGCGATACTGCTGGGAGCATGAGC
>CAZTOV010000006.1:16245-54150 GCA_964615175.1 uncultured Burkholderiales bacterium | reverse complement strand
TGACCGAGTAGCCGGCGAAAGGCCCCATACGGCTCGCCGTGCGGGCGCTGGTGGCATAGGCGTGCCCGGTCATCAGGGCGGTGATGGCACCGGCCCAGGCCCGGCCCTCGTCGGAGTCGTAGGGGAGACCGCGGGCCATCAGCAGAGCGCCGAGGTTGGCGTAGCCGAGGCCCAGCTCGCGGAACGCGCGGGCGTTCTCGCCGATCTTGTCGGTCGGGTAGTCGGCGTTGCCGACGAGGATCTCCTGGGCCGTGAACACGACCTCGACGGTGTGCCGGAAGCTCTCGACGTCGAAGCGGCCGCCCTGCTCGAGGTACTTGAGGAGGTTGATCGACGCCAGGTTGCAGGCGCTGTTGTCGAGGTGCATGTACTCACTGCAGTTTGCAACGATTGTCCCATTGACGACGTACGAGTGGTTCCGCGGCTCGGTGAGGTTGAAGGTCAGCTCGACGCCGTCCTCCGTCCGCTCTCGCAGGCTGACCGTCGTCGTGGTCTCGTAGAGCTCGTGGCCGGCCACGAGACGCTCCAGCTTTTCTGCCTTGGACGGCACCTCGAAGCCGATCTCGGCCGCGAACGTGGCGATGTGGCGGCTCGAGATGCGCAGGTCGTGGAGGTCACCGCCCTCGTAGACGACATCGGTGCCGTCCCGGCGGGTGTACTCGAACTGCGCGTCACCGGCCCGGCGCGTGGTGTAGATCCGGCTGGCGATCCCGAACGTCGAAAGCAGCCGCTGCACGCCACGGAGCAGTTCGACAGATGCCGACCCGAGGCCGACGTATCGGGACTTCTCCCCGTCGTAGACACACCCGTCGGCGTCGAAGAGACCACGGAGGAAGGACGCCACGATTTCGGGGGGCGCCTGTTCGATCGAGGAAGGCACGACCTTCTCAGCCGCGTTGTTCGATGACACACCGAGACCCTCGAAGAATCGCCGGATGCCCCGACGGCTCTGGCGGAGCTGCATGGTCCCGTTCGCCTGTACCGAGGGCGTCGGCTCCCGACCCTCGTTCATCCCGGCCACCAGAGTGCGGTGTGCGGGAAGGATGTGCTCCTGTTCCTCCTCGGTTCCGTAGACCGTCGCCACGGTGTCACCCGAGATGGAACCGTCGCCCACGAGCCAACCGAGGTAGTGGCCAAGCTCCGGCGACCACTTTTCGGGCAGGCGGAAGCCCTGCGCTTTCGCCCCGGCACGTGCGGCCAGGCCGGCCAGCCTCGCCTGGACCGGGATGGCGAGATCGGCCGCCACCGCCGGAGCGGGGAGGTTCAGCGTCTTCATCTCGTCGTCCGGGGTCAGCTCGTCGGCGCGGACGTAACCGCGGTTCGCGGTCCAGAACCGGTGGTTCGGAGTACAACGGATCTCGGCCCCGTTCGAGAAACGCAGCCGGACGATCTCGTTCCACCCGGTGACCATGAACGCCTCCGGTCGGGTGATCTCCACCCGTTCGGCCGGCGCGTCCGGGTTCGTGGCGTCGTGGGTGTAGATCCCGAAGGTCTCCCCGTCTTGAGCCCGACGGACCAGCTCAGCGAAGCGGATCAATCCCTTGTCCGTGTGGACGTAGGTGTCGCCGGTGAAGCACGGGTTCGACCCGTTGATGCGCCCCGTGTTGGCGGCGGTGTTCCACTTGTTGATGGTGGTGTCGTACTGGAGGCCGGGGTCGGCGCACTCCCACGCCGCCTCGGCGATCTTGCGCATGAGCTCGCGAGCCTTCACCGTCTCGACGGGCTCGCCGGTGGTGACGGCACGTAGCGCCCAGTCGGCGTCGGCCTCGACCGCGGCCATGAACTCGTCGGTGACCCGCACGGAGTTGTTGGCGTTCTGGTACTGGATGGAGTGCGAGTCGCGGCCGTCGAGGTCCATGTCGAAGCCGGCCTCGCCGAGGGCGCGGGCCTTGCGCTCCTCGAGCGCCTTGCACCAGATGAACTCCTCCACGTCGGGGTGGTCGACGTTGAGGATGGCCATCTTGGCGGCGCGACGGGTCTTGCCGCCCGACTTGATGGTGCCGGCGGAGGCGTCGGCCCCCCGCATGAAGCTCACCGGACCCGAGGCGGTGCCGCCGCCCTTCAGGGGCTCCTTCGACGAGCGGATCTTCGAGAGGTTGACCCCGGACCCCGAGCCCCCCTTGAAGATGACGCCTTCTTCCCGGTACCAGTTGAGGATCGAGTCCATGGTGTCGTCGACGTCGAGGATGAAGCAGGCGCTGGCCTGCTGCGGCTCGCCGGGCACGCCGATGTTGAACCACACGGGGGAATTGAAGGCCGCCCGCTGGTGCACGAGGATGTACTTCAGCTCGGCCCGGAAGGCTTCGGCCTCGTCGTCGTCGACGAAGTAGCCGTCGCGCCGGCCCCACTCGGTGATCGTGTCGGCCACCCGGTCGATGATCTGGCGCACCGAGTGCTCCCGCTCCGGAGCGCCGAGCGGGCCGCGGAAGTACTTCTGGGCGACGATGTTGGTGGCGTTCTGCGACCAGGTCGTCGGGAACTCGACTCCCTCCTGGAGGAAGGCGTCGCCGCCGGACTTGAAGTCGGGGATCCGCGCTTCGCGCTCCTCCCACTCGACCGTGTCGTAGGGATGCGCGTCGGGGGTGGTGAAGTGCCGCTTGATCCCGATCCGCTGTACCTGCTCCGGAGCGATCGCCATCGAAAAGTCCTCCCTCGGCCGGCCGTCTCTCGGCGCTGGCCCCTCGTCTCGCTGTCTCGCCCGTGTGCCCCTGGTGCCCGCACCCCAGCAGGCCGTGTCCGACCATGCTACGAGCCCGAGCTTTGGTGGTGTGTGACCCCAACACAAGATGTTGTGGTCATGCTCACCATCGACCCCAGATGCAGGTGGAATTACAACACCGTAGTTACAGGTGTGTCAAGGGTTGTCTGGTGGTTCGCGATGGTAAGCAAGCGCTAGCAACAGCACGCATCGTGGCCCCTCGACCACCCGTCCACGGCGAACCGCCTAGAAGCCCGATCCCCCGCCGCCTGCCGGCTCCTTCGGGGCGGTCTTCTTCTCGAGGCGCTGCTCGGCGAGGAGCTGGGCCTCGCGCTCGAAGTCGCCCACGTCGTCGAAGCCCTTGTAGACGGAGGCGAAACGCAGGTAGGCGACCTCGTCGAGGTCGAGCAGGCCATCGAGGACGGCCAGGCCCACCACTTCGCTGCTCACCTCGGGACCGGCCGCGCGGGTGCGCTCGGTCACCTCGTCGGCGAGGCGTTCGACGGTGGCGTCGTCGAGCGCGGGGCGCCCGGTGCCGGCCTGGCGGATGCCTTCGACCACCTTGGTCCGGTCGAAGGCCTCGGTGACGCCCGATCGCTTCGTCACCAGCAACGGGACCTCGTCGACGCGCTCGAAGGTCGTGTACCGGTGGCTGCAGTCGCTGCACTCGCGGCGACGACGGATCGCGGCACCGCCCTCGGCAGCGCGGGAGTCGACCACCCGATCATCGTCGGCCTGGCAGTACGGGCAGCGCACGGAGGCCACGCTACCCGCACGCCGGCCCTCGCACCCACGATGATCGAGAATGCCCTGGCAGCTCAGTCGAGCGGCCACACGATGGTGTCGCCGGGCACGATCGTGGAGGTGCCGCGGGTGTCGGCGATGGCGTCGACGACCACGCGGGGATCTTCCTCGGGCGCCACGGTGCGGGCCACGGTCCAGAGCGTGTCGCCATGGTCGACGACGTAACGGGTCTGGCGGGCTTCGCGGGCCTCGGAGGTGAGCGAACCGCCCGCCGGCACCGACATGAGCGCGAGGGCGAGCACGATCCCGGCGGCGAACGCCACCGTCGCCACGAGCACCACCGCCACCAGACGGCGGCGCCGGAAGATCCGCTCGCGGTGCTCCCGGCGCCGCCGACCCGGTGTGGTGGGAGCGGGGTCCGGCTCGAGGCGGGCCCAGCGGGGCAGACGCTGGGGCTCCGTCGTGGCGGAGTCCCAGCGGCCCGCGCGGGCGTCGCTCGGGCCAGAGCGGCGGTGATCGTGGGTGATGGCGGTGATGGCAGCCATCGGGTCCTCCCGTTGCTGGTTCGCTTCGTCGTACCGGTCGTCGTGTGTCATGAGGTCAGTGTGACGAGGGGGTATGACAGTCATCCGCTGACACTGGTGACGCACCGTGAGGATTCTTGATACGAACGCCTGTTTGGATATGTACCATGAAACAACGAACACCCGTTCGTTGTCAAGCACATTTTCGAACGGGTGTTTGTCCCGAACCCGCGTTCGTGTTACCGTGCCCGCACCACCCGGATCGTTCGGAACACCGACCACATCCGGGACTGAAACCAAACTCCAGCCCCACGACGAGCGGCTGGAGCCGGACGAAAGGGACACCAAGGATGTCGGATCTCACGAAGCGTCAACGCTCGGTCCTCGAATTCATCGACGAATACGCCCGCGAGCACGGCTATCCGCCCAGCGTCCGCGACATCTGCGCGGGCCTCGGCCTGTCGTCCAGCGCCACCGTCCACAACCACCTCCGCACCCTGGAGCGCAAGGGCTACCTCAAGCGCGACCCGTCCCGGCCCCGGGCCATCGAGGTGCACTTCGACTCGGCGTCCGGTGCACAGACCGAGCGACGGCCCGTCCGCCATGTGCCCCTCGTGGGCGACGTCGCGGCCGGCACCGGCGTGCTCGCCGCCGAGAACGTCGAGGAGGTCCACCCGCTCCCCGACGACCTCGTGGGCGACGGCGACCTGTTCATGCTCCGGGTCCGAGGCGACTCGATGATCGAATCGGGAATCCTCGACGGCGACCTCGCCGTCGTCCGTCAGCAACCCACCGCCGAGAACGGCGACGTCGTGGTGGCCGGCATCCCCGACGAGGAGGCCACGGTCAAGGAGTTCCGCCGCAAGGGCGACCGGGTCGTGCTCCGCCCCCACAACTCGGAGATGACCGACCTCGTCTACCCCGCCGACCAGGTCGAGCTGTACGGCAAGGTCGTCACGATCCTCCGCCGGCTCTGAACTTTCGCCGGTTCTGAGCCTTCGTCTGCATCGGTAGGGTCGACCGGTGGCCCGCCGCGACGAGATCCGCGCCGCCGAGCGGCACCTGCGTGAGGTCGAGCCCCGCTTCGGTCCCGTCATCGACGCCGCCGGGCCCTGCACGCTGAAGCCCCGCCGGCGTCAGCCGGGCAGCCACTTCGAGGCGCTCGCCCGCTCCATCGCCTTCCAGCAGCTCGCCGGGAAGGCGGCCTCGACCATCTGGGGACGCGTGCGAGCCCTCGTCGACGGCCCCTTCACGCCCGAAGCGGTCCTCACCCTCCCCGAGGCCGCGCTCCGCGGAGCCGGGCTGTCGGGGAGCAAGACGGCGTCCCTCCTCGACCTCGCCGCCCACACCCACGACGGCTCGTTGCGCCTCCGGTCCATCCGCTCGCTCGACGACGACGCCGTGGTCGAGCACCTCACGCGGGTACGGGGCATCGGCGAGTGGACCGCCCACATGTTCCTGATGTTCCGACTCGGGCGCCTCGACGTGTGGCCCACCGGCGACCTCGGGGTCCGCCACGGTTACGCCAGGGTCACCGCGCGCCCGGAGACCCTGACAGCACGCGACCTCGAGCCGCTCGGCGACCCGTTGCGCCCCTACCGATCGGTGGCGGCCTGGTACTGCTGGCGGGCCGTCGACACCATCACGCCTTCGTAGCACCCTGCGAGGCATCGCCCCAAGGGTCATCGCGACACGGCTGGTTGCGCACGCTGCCGCACTCGGGATACCCGATGGGTGCGGGATTCCCCGGAATCCGGGGCAGCACGAGCTGCGACTCGAACACCCGCACCTGGGCCGGTCCCGGAAGGGCCGCGAACCCCCACAGGTCCGGGTGGGTGTGGGGGGCCGCCACGACGACCCGGATCCGCGAGCCCTCACGGAAGACGTGGCCGAAGGGAAACACCTCGACACGGAGGTCGTTCACCCCCGCCGGGTTCAGCGGCTCGACATCCTCGACCTGGTGGGTCTGGTACGGACGCACCTCGGTGCTCGAGTCGTCGTCGAGCGCCCGGTGGGAAGCCCGGAGCCAACCCTGCTGGACGAACACCTCCTGGCCGTCGGGCCGTACTTCGGACACGGTCACCTCGAAGTCGACGTCGGGCGCGCTGGACCAGATCCGCAGGTCGACGCTGGCCGGCCCGAGGATGGTGTGGGCGTTCTGCAAGGGCTCCGATGTCCACTTGGCGTAGGTGCCGTCCGGCGGCGCGTCGCTCCACTGCGCCGGAGGCTCGCCGGCGAGGTCGAAACCGCCCCGTTGCTGCGAGCCGACCTCGGGAAGGTACGTGTAGTCCTGGCTGTCGCCGAGAAGCGCCAGGGGGCCGTCGTCGCCGGTCGCGGTCCCGATCTCGAGACGCCCGTCAGGAGTCATGACGAACGACGAGACCTGCCGCTGCCGGGGTGGCCACTCACCGTACGAGGAGGTGCCCCGTGAGACCCGCTCGGGGCCGGTCTCCCAATTGACGATGATCGGAGCCTCGTCCTCGTAGCAGGCGAGCGAATCGCAGCGATCCGCGTCCGGCGCCTCGTCCTTGAGGTAGAAGCTGAGGAAGCGCACGATGTGCGGGAACACGTCGGGCCCGTAGTACTCGCCGTGGTCGCCGTTGGTGCCGAGGAAGCGCACGGGGATGTCATCGCTGAAGCGCTCCAACAGATGGGTGGCACGGGAGCCGACCTGCTCGTCCTGCCACGACTCGATCAGGAACGTCGGCACTCGGATGTTGTCGGCGAAGTACCAGGGTGAGCGGGTCCGATAGAACTCGTCGTCGAAGTGGTGGGCCGAGCCCTGGATGATCGGATTGAGGGCGATGTTGGGCGCGTGGCCGGCCTGGTTCTCGAGGCACTGCTCCCGCACCTCGTCAGGCACGTCGCCGTCGGCGTCCTCGACCCCGAGGAAGAACATGGGCCCGACGGCATAGGCCTCGAAGTTGCGCTGAAGCGACCAGCCGGCGGCGAAGGTGACGTTGAGGATCCCGCCGGGCCAGGGCACGTCACGGTAGAGATCGCCGAACACGTGACCGGGCACGATGGCCTTGAGGTTGTCACGCATGACGTCCTCGATGACCTGGTCCTCCGCGCCGGTCGTCCCCTCCGCTCCCGCGACGAAGAGTTGCGAGATCCCCGGGTACGACTTGCCAACCATGGCGAAATCGCCGTTCGACCAGGGCCGGCCGGCGAGCCAGTCGATGGCCTCGACGCCGTCGATCGACTGCCGGGGCTCGAAGTAGTCGAACTGCCCGCTCGAGCAGCTCGTCCCCCGGATGTTGAGCCCGACCACCGCGTAGCACTCATCGGTGAACCGGTCGTCGAGACCGTCGTAGATGTTGATGGCCGGCAGGTACCCCGAGTAGTCGATCACCGCCGGGACGCCACCCTGGGGAATGGCACCGCAGATGGCGGGATCGGGCGGGATGACCTTGTAGTGGAGGAGCGCGTCGTCGTGCGGGTCGTCGTTGTGGGTGCCCACCGGAATGAACCCGGTCTCGTGGAGCGGGGGATCGGCCTCG
Source organism: uncultured Burkholderiales bacterium (assembly GCA_964615175.1). Lineage (GTDB taxonomy): Bacteria > Actinomycetota > Acidimicrobiia > IMCC26256 > JACPCJ01 > CAZTOV01. Next base: position 46,681 of record CAZTOV010000006.1, on the reverse strand, counting down.
GCGGGGCCCGTGCCCGAGAGCCCGGGCAGGCCGAGCAGGGCCAGGGCGAGGATCAGAACCAGGACACGGCGCACGGAGAACCCCCCAGGAGACGGTCGGGTACGACCGGACATGACCATCCGCGTGCCGACGCGACGTGTCACCCCTCCGGCCATCCACCACAGATTCGTCGGTGATTCGACCGGTTCCTGCCAGGAATTCCAACTTCGGACGGCGAATCATCAGAGGGACAGCTGGTCCGGAGGGGGCTCATGGGGCGAATCGCCCGAATCGTCACGTTTGGCTTCGTGGTCGGTGCGCTGATCACGGCATCGGGTCTGGCCGGCGTCGTGATCGACCCGCTCGGCACCGGTTCTTCGGAACCTGCGGATCCCGCGACCGAGCACGTCCCCGACGCCGCGAACGGGGGACTCCAGGTTGCCGAGACCCAGAGCGGGTCGAGCGCCACGAGCCCGGGAGCCATCGAGATCGGCCCCGAAGACCTCGCGGACGTCGCCGCGACGACCCCGTCCCCCACCCTCGTCGCCGACACGCTGCACGCCGGGGCGGCACGGGCCAGCCTCGATCCTTCGTGGAACGACGACTGGGAGACCGACGCCTGCACCGCCATCGACGACGGCAACCTCGAAGCCGATCACGTCGTCTCGTCGATGAGCGACGCCCGGGGCTGGCCCGCGGCGTCACCCGACTGCATCTACCTGGGCGGCTTCGGCATCGGACCGGCCCGGGTTGCCAAGGGCGTCGGCCACGGTGGCGTCTGGGTCCGCGCCCTCGCGGTGTCGAACGGCGACGACATCTTCGTCTACGCCATCGCCGACACCGTGGGCTGGTTCGCCCGCTACGACTCGGCCGTATGCACCGACTGCGGCGTGCGCGACGTTCGCGAGGCCATCGCCGCCGACGTGAGCATCCCTGTCGACAACGTGATCGTCGGCTCCACGCACACCCACGCCGGCGCCGACACCTACGGCGGTTGGGGCGGCATCCCCGACTGGTACCGCGTCCAGATCCGCGACGCCGCCGTCGCGGCTTCCAAACAGGCCATCGCCAACCTCGAGCCCGCCACCCTCACCGCCGGCACGGTGCACCTCGGTGCTCACAACAACGAACGGCGTGATTCGTACTACTCGAACGCCGACACCGGCGCGACCTGGCTGCGGGCCGCGGCCACCGACACCGGCGGAACCATCGGCACGCTGGCCACCTACGCCGCCCACCCGACCGAGGTGGGTGGTCCCGTCCTGCACGCCGACTGGCCCGGAGCCACCGCCCGGCGCTTCGAGGCCGACGGCGGCGTCGGCGTCATGTTCGAAGGCGGTCTGGGCAACATGAGCGTCCGCGGCCCCGACGGCCTCGTGGACTGCACCGCCCTCGACCCCGGCGTCGAGGAGACCCGCGGCGAGCAGTGCGACGCCGAGAACGCCGGCGTGGCCATCGCCGACGAGATCCTTACTGACGTCGCTGAAGCCGGAGAAGACGACCTGGTCATCGGAAGCACCGACTTCCGCACCTCGGTGCACGACATCGAGCACCCGGTGGCCACCAACCCGGGGCTCACGACCTTGGCGTCGGCCGGCCTGTTCGACCGTGAGTTCACGCCCGGCACGCCGGGCGCCGGCCTCCCCGGCGTGTACCACTGGTCGAAGCAGGGCGAGGCCTCCACCGGCGACGACACCGATACGCCGTCGGACCCGGCCTTCGCCAACGGGTGTTCGACCGCCGGGCCGACCATCATCACCACGGTCGGGGCACATCGCGTCGGCGAGTTGCTGATCGGCTTCGCACCCGGCGAGATCTTCTCCAACATCGCCGAGGTGGTGAAGGAGAAGGCCGACGCCGCCGGGCAGGCCATGGTGTTCGGACAGACCAACGACGCGCTCGGCTACATCATCCAGAGCTTCGAGTTCGACTCCGCCGCCAACGCCGCCACCGAGTACGGAACCCAGACCCACGAGTACGAAGAGGTGTTCTCGATCGACCACTGCTTCGGCGACCACGTGCTCGAGACGCTCCTCGAGTCGTCGGCCGACCTCGGCTTCGGTCGATGAGACGCGTACTGGGCCTCCTGGGAGCGGTGGCCGTCCTGGCCACGCCGCCCACCGCGACCACGGCTGCGCCGGGAGGCCCCGGCTGCACGTGGCTGGCCGGCGACCTCCACGTCCACACCACCTACTCCCACGACTCCTACGGCGGGCCCGACGACGACAACACCGAGATCGTCGAGGCCCACACCCTGGGGCACTCGGTCGAGAACCAGTTCGCCCTGGCCGCGCTTCGGGGTCTCGACTACCTCGCCATCACCGACCACAACGACGTGCGTTCGATCGGCGATCCGGGCTTCGCCAGCCACGGGGTAACCGGCATCACGGGCTACGAGAAATCGCTCGACGGGCACGCCCAGATGCTCGGTGCGACCCGCGTGTACGACACGAAGGGCAAGACGGTGCAGAACCTCGCCGACGAACTCCGCGCAGACGGCGGGATCTTCCAGATCAACCACCCGGCTGACGGCGAGATCCACGAGCCGAGCAACTGGGGGTACGGGCACGACATCGTGCCCGACACCGTCGAGGTCTGGAACATCACCCCGCTGTGGCAGCCCCCGTTCCCCTCGGCGTCGTCGATCGACGTCGCCATCCGCTTCTGGGAGGGCTTCCTCGACGCGGGCCACCGCGTCGCCGCCACCGGGGGGAGCGACAACCATTGGGTCTCGACGACGGCCGTCCAGGGTGTCGGCCAGCCGACCACCTGGGTCTGCGCGGATGAGAACACCGAGGCCGGCCTGCTCGAGGGGCTCCGCCGCGGCCGAACGACGATCGCGCACCAACCGCCGACCCACGGCGGTCTGCGACTCGAACTGGAGGCCAACCGCAATCCGCACGGCGACGACGTCTTCGAGGCGCTGGTCGGCGACAACGTGCCGCCCCACGCGACCTTCCGGGTCCGGACCCGCCCGGCACCGGCCGGCGTGGTGAGGGTCTTCACCAACCGGGGGCTTCATCTCGAGGAACCGGCGGCCACCCTGGGCGAGTTCACGGTGCCGAAGACCACCACGTGGGTCCGGGCCGAACTCGTGGCTCCCGACGGCGCCGACGTTCGGAGTACGACCTGCGATCCCTTCCTCGGGAACGAAACCTCGTACTGCCGAGACCGCCTCGGTCTCGTCGCTCTCACCTCGGCCATCTACGTGGGGACCTGAGCCGGAGATCCCTCCACTATCGTGCTCCGATGCCTGCGGTCATCGAGATCGACGGGCTCCGCAAGGAGTACCGACGCTTCCGCCACCCGCCGGCGGTCGCGGTCGACAGCCTGTCGCTCTCGGTGCCCGAGGGTGGAGTGTTCGGGTTCCTCGGCCCGAACGGATCGGGGAAGACCACCACGATCCGCTGCCTCCTCGGGCTCATCCGGCCCGGCGCCGGCCGGTGCCGCATCTTCGGACGCGACGTACCCGGCGGCCTCGCCGACGTGATCGACGACATCGGCTCGATCGTCGAGACCCCCACCTTCTTCCCCAACTTCTCCGGACGCCGCAACCTCACGTTGCTCGCGCGCATCGCCGGGCGCGGAGTCCAGGAGGTGGACGCGGCGCTCGAGCAGGTCGGGCTCGCCGACCGGAGCCGCGATCTCGTGAAGGGCTACTCGCTGGGCATGAAACAGCGTCTCGGCATCGCCGCTGCCCTCCTCAAGGACCCGGCGCTCCTGATCCTCGACGAACCCGCCAACGGGCTCGACCCGGCCGGGATCCGCGAGATCCGGCAACTCCTGCGGAGCCTCGGCGACGAGGGCCGGACGGTCTTCGTCTCGAGTCACATCCTCGCCGAGGTACAACAGACCTGCGACCGGGTGGCGATCCTGAGCCGGGGGACGCTGGTGACGATCGGCACCGTCGACGACGTCCTGAAGACGGGACGCGCCGCCCGACTGGTGGTGCGGGTGGCCGATCTCGAGGGGGCCCGGGAGACCCTGACCGCGCACGGCTTCAGCGTCGAAGCCGGGGCCGACCACCTCGAGGTCGACGAACCCCTCACCGGCGCCCAGACGGTGACACGCCTCCTCGGCGAGGCCGGGCACTGGGTCTCCGAACTGCGGCCCGATCGGGCCAGCCTCGAGGACGTGTTCCTCGACCTGACCGGCGAATCGCCACCCCCTTCACCGCCCGACGAGCCGTCATGATGCGGCTGCTGGCCGTCGAAGCCCGCCGCTACACGGCCCGGCGACTCGTGCGCGTCCTGGTCGCCATCGCCCTCGGCGTTGTCGGTGTCGTCGCCGTGGCCGTCTACGCCGCCAACGACCCCCTCGCCTTCACGCCCGAGACCCCCTCCGTCGACGATCCCCGCTTCCTCACCTCGCTGTGGCCGGAGGGAGCCGAAGAGGAGGGATACCTGATGATCCCGGCGGTCCTCCTCGCCCTGTTCGCCTTCGTTGCGGGGGCGTCGATGACGGGAGCGGAGTGGCGCGCCGGAACGATGACCACCGTCCTGACCTGGGAGCCACGTCGCGGACGACTCCTCAGCGCCAAGATCGTCGCGGCCGGCCTCGTCGCGATGGCCGTCGCGGCCGGCCTGACCGTGGCGTTCGGCGCCGCCTACCTCCCCACCGTGCTGGCCCACGGGAGCACCGTCGGCGCCGACGGGTCGTGGTGGTCCAACGTGCTCGGAGGAGTGCTCCGCATCGCCACCACGGCCGCCCTCATGGCGATGCTGGGCGCCGCTCTGGCGGCCCTGGGGCGGAACGCCACCGCGGCCATCGCCGGCGGATTGAGCTGGCTGGCGGTGGGTGAGGCCCTCGTCCGGATCCTGCGCCCACGATGGAACGACTGGCTCGTCGGCGAGAACATCGGCGCGTTCATCACCGGCGGCATTCGCGATGTCGAGCTGACACGCCCGGCTCTCGACGCCGGGCTCACGCTCTCGCTCTACGCCGGCCTCGCCACCATCACCGCCGTGGCGGTGTTCCGCCGGCGGGACGTGGCCGACGCCGCCTGAGGGGCCGCTAGCCTCGCCCCTCCCCAACCGAGGAGGAACCCATGGCCGACCAAGTGGTCGTCGTGGCGACGTTCGTCGCCAAACCCGACCGGGCCGACGAGATCGAGCAATTCGGCAGGGAGGTCGTCGCCCCCACCCACGGGGAAGACGGCTGCGTGAAGTACGCGCTCCACCGCGACACCAGCGACCCGAACACGTTCGTCCTCGTCGAGGTGTGGCGCAGCCAGGAGGACCTCGACCAGCACTTCGCCCAGCCCCACATGGCGCTCGTCGCTGAATTGCAGGACGCGATCGAGGACAGCTCCGTGCACTTCCTCGAACCGGTCCCCTACGGGGACCGAGCCAAGGGGACCCTGTAGCCGGAGCGGCCGGCCTTCAGCTCTGGAGGAATCGCGCCAGGCGCTCGTAGCAGTCGTCGAGCGCCGCTCGGGTCACGTACTCGCCGGGCGTGTGGGCCAGCTCGGAGTCGCCGGGCCCGAAGTTGATCGCCGGGATCCCGTGGGACGCGAACCGCGCCACGTCGGTCCACCCGAGCTTGGGCTTCACCTCGCCACCGAGCGCACCGATGGCCTGCTTCACCATGGCGTCGGCGAGGTTCGGCGGGGCGGCGTCGGCGGCGTCGGTCACCTCGATCTCGTCGGCCCCGTCGAGCACCGCCCGCACTTCCTCCACGGCGTCGTCGAGCCGCCGGCTGGGAGCGAAGCGGCGGTTGACCAGCACGGTGCACTCGTCGGGAACCACGTTGCCGGCCACGCCACCCTCGACGTGCACCACCTGGAGCGCTTCCCGGTATGAGAGTCCGTCGACGTCGACGGTGGGCGCGTCGAAGTCGGCGATGCGAGCGAGTACTCGCCCCGCCTTGTGGATGGCATTTTCGCCCCGCCATGCGCGGGATGTGTGGGCCCGGGCGCCTCGGAAGACGGCCTGCATGCGCAGCGTGCCCTGACACCCGGCCTCGACCGCCCCGTTGGTGGGCTCGAGGATCACCGCGAGGTCGCCACCCACGAGGGACGGCTGCTCGGCGAACAGCACCCGCATGCCGTTGTACTGGTCGGCGATCTCCTCGGCCGCGTAGAACACGAAGGTGAGGTCGAATCGGGCGGCGTCGGCGATCTCGTCGGCGAGGCGGAGCATCACCGCGAGGCCGCCCTTCATGTCGGTGGCGCCGAGGCCGCGGAGCGTGTCGCCGTCGACCTCCGGCATTTCGTTCCCGGCCGGAGGCACGGTGTCGAGATGGCCCGCGAGCACGACCCGGCGGTCATGGCCACCGTCGCTGCGGGCGACCACGTTGTCGTCGAGGCGTTCGACCTCGAGCGAGGAGAGACGTCCGAGCCGCTCCTGGACGTGGTCGGCGAGCGCGGCCTCGTCGCGGCTCACCGACGGGATGCCGCACAGCTCCGCCGTGAGGTCGAAGAGATCGGTCACGTACCGACCCCGTGCTCCCGCAGGATCTCGTTCAGCTTGAGCTTGTCGTGCTCCTCGCCCTCGGCGAGATAACGAAGGATCAGGGCGCACGGGAGCCCGAACTCGCCTCCGGGAAACGCCTTCATGCGGGTGCCCTGGACCACGACAGCCCGTTCCGGGATGTCGCCACGCGCCACCTCCTTGCCGGTTTCGGCCTCGATCACGGGTGTCGTGTCCGTGAGGATCACGCCCGCGCCGAGCTTCGCACCACGGCGGACCCGCGCACCGCTCACGACCATGCACCGCGACCCGATGAAGGCATCGTCTTCGATCACAACCGGAGTCGCACCGGGAGGTTCCAGGACTCCACCGATGCCCACGCCCCCAGACAGGTGGACCCGCTTGCCGATCTGGGCGCACGAGCCGACGGTCGCCCACGTGTCGACCATGGAGCCCTCGTCGACGTAGGCGCCGATGTTCACGTAGCTGGGCATCATCACGACGCTGGGAGCGAGGTAGGCGCCCCACCGGGCCGACGCCCCGGGGACGACCCGGACCCCGGCCTCTTGGTACCCGGTCTTGAGCGGCACCTTGTCGGCGTACTCGAACGGGCCCACCTCGATGGTCTCCATCTGCGAGAGCTTGAACAGGAGGAGGATGGCCTGCTTGGCCCACTCGTGGACGATCACCTCGCCGTCGACCACCTCGGCCACCCGGGCCTCACCACGATCGAGGCGGTTGATCGCCTCGTGGACGAGGTCACGCGCGTCGTCGACACGCATGACGTCGTCGAGCTGCTCGCGACCCTCCCAGAGCCGCCCGATCTCCTCACTCACATCTCCCAAGGCTCTTCCCTTCCGTCCGAGTTCTTGGCTGTGAATTGCCCGCTCAGCGGGCAATTCACAGCCAAGAACGAGGGCTGGGGCGACGCTATCCGCCGGTGAGGTGGGCCTTCACACGGGAGAAGGCGGCGTCGAGGACGTCGAGGGGGGCCACGAGGGCCACCCGCACGTGGTCGGTGGCCGTGTCGCCGTAGAAGTCGCCGGGAGCCACCAACACGCCCGCCTTGGCCAGGTCGCCGGCGAGGTCCCAACCGTCGTCGACCCCGTCCTGGCGCAGCCACAGGTAGAACGTGGCCGGACCGCCCGAATGGACCAGCCCGGTGCCCTCCAGGTGCGACAGCACGACCTCCCGGCGGGCTCGGTAGCGATCCCGCTGTTCGTCGACGTGCGAGTCGTCGCCCAGCGCGGCCGTCGCTCCCACCTGGATCGGTCCCGGGACCATGAAGCCCGAATGCTTGCGCACGTCACCCAGATAGCCGACGAGGTCCGGATCACCGGCCACGAAGCCCGCCCGCATCCCCGCCATGTTCGAGCGCTTCGAGAGCGAGTGGAGCGCCAGCACACCGCCGGCACCCGCCGAGAGCGCCGTCGTCGGTGCACCGTCGAAGACGAACTCGGCGTAGCACTCGTCGCTGGCGACGACGATCCCCCGATCCCGGGCCCACCCGGCAACCTCGGCGTAGAAGTCGTTCGACGCGATCGAACCGGTGGGGTTGCCGGGCTCGTTCAGCCACAACACGAGCGCCCGCGCGGCATCGGCGTCGGCAACCTGGTCGAGATCGGGCAACCACGCCTCATCCGGGGGCACGGGAACCGCCCGCAGGCCGGCGAGCTGCGCGCCCATGGCGTAGGTGGGGTACGAGACCGCCGGGTAGAGCACGCTGTCGCGGTCCGGATCGCGGAGCGAGAGCCACCGGGGAAGCCCCGCGACCACCTCTTTGGTCCCGACGCACGCGATGACGTGCTCAGGGTCCACGCTGACGCCGAGCCGCCTCCGCATCCACCCGGCGGCTGCCCCCCGGTATTCGGCGAAGCCGGCGCTGGCGGGATAGCCGACACCCCGGTCCAGGGCGTGGGTGACGGCGTCGGCGACGACGCCGGGAAGTGGGTCGTTGGGATTGCCGACCGAGAGGTCGAGAAGATCCCCTGAACCCTCGGCGGCGGCGCGGAGGTCGGCGAGACGGTCGTGCGGATAGGGGGGCGGAACGAACCCGGGCATGTCAGCCGGCCACGCGCTCGATCACGAACTCCGAGAGCTGGTCGATCGCCTCGTCGGGGAGCCGCGCCCGGACCGACGCGCCGTCGGGGCCATGGTTCTCGACCAACACCTCTCCCTCGCGGTGGATGGCGGCGAGGACGTCGCCTCGCTCCCACGGCACGAACAGTTCGATGATGTCCATCAGCGATCGCAACTTCCGGGCGATCGCCTCGAGCAGTTTGTCGGTGCCCTCGCCCGTCTTCGCCGAGATGCCGACGACGTCCTCGTGGAGCCTCGATACCTCCTGGACCACCCCGGGAGGGGAGACGTCGAGCTTGTTGACGACGAACAACTCGGGGACTTTGTCGGCGTCGATCTCGGTCAGCACCTCGCGGACCGCTCGGAGGTGTCGCTCGACGCCGTGGGCGGCGCCGTCGATGACGTGGAGAAGCAGGTCGGCGTCGCGCACTTCCTCGAGGGTCGAGCGGAACGCCTCGACCAGCTCGTGCGGAAGCTTCTTGACGAACCCCACCGTGTCGGCGAGCAGCACCTCTTCCCCGCCCGACAATTGCAACCGCCGGAGACGCGAATCGAGGGTGGTGAAGAGCTGGTGCTCGGTGCGGGCGGTGGCGTCGGTCACCTGGTTGAGGAGCGTCGACTTACCGGCGTTCGTGTAACCGACCAGTGCCACCACCGGGATGCGGCGCCGTTGGCGGGCCTTGCGTTGGGTCTCGCGGGTGCGCTCGAGCTTCTCCCGCTCGTCCTCGAGTTTGGCGATCCGCCGCTGGATCCGGCGGCGGTCGACCTCGAGCTGGCTCTCCCCCGGGCCCCGGGTACCGATGCCACCGGCGAGCCGGCTCATCTCGGTGCCCCGGCCCCGGAGACGGGGCAGCCGGTACCGGAGCTGAGCCAGCTCGACCTGGAGCATGCCTTCCCGGCTGCGGGCGTGCTGGGCGAAGATGTCGAGGATGAGCGCCACGCGGTCGACCACGTCGACCTTGAGCGCCTTCTCGAGGTTGCGTTGCTGGGCCGGACTCAGCTCGTCGTCGAAGATCACCAGGTCGAGATCGAGTGCCGGGCTGAGCTGCACCAGCTCGTCGAGCTTGCCCCGACCGATGTAGGTGGCGGGGTCGGGCGAGTCGCGACGCTGGAGGATCCGGTGCACGGCGTCGGCGCCGGCCGTGTCGGCCAGGAGGGCGAGTTCGTCGAGGCTGGCTTCGGCGTCCTCGACGTTGGTGTCGCCCCCGGTCACCACGCCGACGATCGCGGCCCGTTGCCGGACGACGTCGAAATCGGTCTCGGTGGCGGTGAGCCGCCGGCCGAACCGGGCCTGGTGCTGCTCGCGGGCGCTCACGCGACTCCCTCCGCGAGCCCTTCGACCTCCGAGACCACCGAGACGGGGCCGCCGAGCCAGACGGTGTCACCCAGCTCCACGGTCAGCGTGCCGCCGGGCACGTCGACTCGCACGCGCTCGCCGACCAGTCCTCGCCGGTGGGCGACGGCGGCCGCGGCGCAGGCGCCGGTCCCGCAGGACTGCGTCTCTCCCACGCCGCGCTCCCACACCCGCATGCGGAGACGGTCGTCGCTCTCGACGGTGACGAACTCGACGTTGGTGCGATTGGGGAACCGGCCGTCGTGCTCGAGGACAGCGCCGGCGGTCTCGACTGCGGCGGCGTCGGGATCGTCGACGAAGAGCACCCAGTGGGGATTTCCCATGCCGGCGGCGTCGCCCTCGTAGCGCACGCCGTCGACCTCGCCCTCGAGGCCGAACGGGGAATCGGCCGCGAGGGGGATCTCGGACGGTTCGAAGGTGGCGGGGCCCATGTCGACGCGCGCCCACGAGCCCTCAGGGGTTTCCGCGTACTCGACGGTCTTCACCCCGGCATCGGTGGCGAGCCCGAAACGGGTTCCCTCGACCAGGGAGTCGCGCACCGCGATCGCCGCCACACACCGAACCCCGTTGCCGCTCATCTCGGCGCGGCCGCCGTCGGCGTTGGTCAACTCCATGGCGAGATCGGCGCCGTCGCGGCCGGACAGGACACGGATGAGCCCATCGGCGCCGGGCCCCGCGTCACGGTCGCACAGGAGGATCACCTGTTCGGGCGCGATCTCGACCGAGTCGTCGAGATCGACCAGCACGAGGAAGTCATTGCCGGTGGCGTCGAGCTTGGTCAGGCGGAGGCGTGACATGTGGTCCAGGATTCCAGGAGTCGGGGTTCGGCGTCGCTCGGATTCTCGACGTCGACCCACCGGATCCTCGGATCGCGCTCGAACCACTTGCGCTGCCGTCGGGCGAAGCGGCGGGTCCGGCGCTCGGCGCCCTCGAACGCCGCGTCGAGTTCGATGCGCCCGTCGAGGTGCTCGAGCATCTCGCGGTAGCCGATGGCCTCGCGAGCGGTCCGCGACAACCCGCCGGGACGTGCCGCGAGCGCCCGCACCTCGTCGAGCAGTCCCTCGCGGCGCATCGCCGTGAGGCGATCGGCGATGCGCTTCCTCACGAGCGGGCTCGGGAGCCGAATGCCCGTCATCACGACCGGGAACACGGTGTCGCCGTAGTGGGTGAGACCCGGACCGAACGACGAGAACGGACGGCCCGTGAGACGGATCACCTCGAGAGCGCGCACGACCCGGCGCTCGTTGTCGGGCTCGATGCGTTCGGCGGCCTCCGGGTCGTTGTAGGCGAGGCGCTGGTAGAGGGTTCGCACACCCTGCTCCTGTGCCTCGGTGAGCAATTGCTCGCGGACATCGCTGTCCTCCGGCGGGAACTCGAGGGGGTCGACGACGGCGCGGAAGTAGAGGCCGGTGCCGCCGACGAGCAGGGCCCGCCGACCGCGTTCCTCGATGTCGTCGACGGCGCGCCGAACGGCGTCGCGGAAGCGGACCACCGACCACTCCTCCGACGGCTCGGCGACGTCGACGAGGTGGTGGGGAACCCGTGCCCGGTCCTCTGCCGTCGGCTTGGCGGTGCCGATGTCCATGCCCCGGTACACCTGCATGGAGTCGACCGACACGATCTCGACGTCGCCGAGGCGCTCGGCCACCGCCAGGGCCAACGCCGACTTCCCCGAGGCGGTGGCGCCGACGAGGGCGAGGTGGGTGGTCACGCGGTGCCCGTCACCCGGACAGCGTGGCAACGGGGATACGCACCCGGCGGGGAGCCCGGGTGAGCTCCACCCACTCCCCCGTCAGGTGATGCGGTGCGGCACCGGTGACCCGCACCGTGCCGTAGGCGCCGGCGGGCGTCCGCTCGCCGTCGGGCGGGGCGAAGTGGAGGAGCTTGTTCTGCCGGGTCCTGCCCGTGAGGACGGCCGGGTCCTTCTTGGAGGGGCCCTCGACGAGGACCTCCTCCACCCGGCCGACGCGGGCCTCGTGGTGTTCGAGGGCGCTCGCCTCGACGGCGTCGACGAGCCGCCGCATCCGATCGCGGCTGACCTCGGGATCGACGAAGTCGTCGGTCAGCTCGGCCGCCTCGGTGCCGGGACGGGGTGAATAGACGAACGTGTAGGCGGCGTCGTAGTCGGCCTCGCGGACCACGGCGAGGGTGTCGTCGAAATCGGCGTCGGTCTCGCCCGGGAACCCCACGATGATGTCGGTGGTAACGGCGAGGTCGGGCACCGCCTCGCGTGCCCGCCGGAGGCGTTCGAGGTAGCGCTCACCCGTGTAGCCACGGTGCATCCGGGCCAGGACCCGGTCGCTCCCCGACTGGAGCGGGAGGTGCAGGTGCTCGCACACGGTCTCGCACTCGGCCATGGCATCGATCGTCTCGGGACGCAGGTCCTTGGGGTGGGGCGAGGTGAACCGAACCCGGCGGATGCCGTCGACACGGTCGATCTCCCGGAGCAGCTCGGCGAAGCGGGGCCGGTATTGGCCGGCGTCGAGGTCGCGTCCGTAGGAGTTGACGTTCTGGCCGAGGAGTGTGACCTCGGTGACCCCGTCGCGAGCGAGGGCCTCCACCTCGGCGAGGATGTCGCCCATGCGCCGGTTGACCTCGTCGCCCCGGACGGCCGGGACGATGCAGAAGGCGCACGTGTTGTCGCAGCCGATCTGGATGGCCACCCAGGACGAGTGGGCCACGTCGCGGTGGGCCGGGAGCGCCGAGGGGAACTCCTCCAACTCCTCGAGGATCTCGACCACCGGACCCTCTTCGCGCGCCTGTCGGAGGAGATCGGAAGCCCGGTGGACGTTGTGGGTCCCGAAGACGACGTCGACGTGCGGCGCCTTCTCGCGGATGAGGTCGCGGTCCTTCTGGGCCAGGCAGCCTGCCACGGCGATCTGGAGGGCAGGGCGCTCGTTCTTGAGCGCCTTGAGCTGCCCGAGATTGCCGTAGAGACGGTTGTCGGCGTTCTCGCGCACACAGCAGGTGTTGAGCACGACGACGTCGGCCGACTCGGCGTCGGGCGCGGCCTCCATGCCGTCGGCGGCGAGCAGACCGGCGATCCGCTCGGAATCATGCTCGTTCATCTGGCACCCGAAGGTCCGGACGTAGAAACGGCGGGGCGCCATGGGTTCACTCACACCCACGAGTGTAGGAGGGGGTATCCGCCCGGCGGTCGCTCGAGGAAGGTCGGTGATGCGCTCAGCCGGCGCTCGTGTATTCGCCGGTGAGGTCGGGGGCCTCCGCGTCGGCGCCGGCCTCGTCGTCGACTTCGTCGAGTTCGTCGAGTTCGTCGAGGTCGATCTCGTCGGCCTCGAGATCGGCGGCGGGGTCACGGTTCTCGACCGACAGGCGGATGGCGGTGCGGCCCTCACCGTCGATCTCGACGTCGGCGAAGGTGGGCACGCAGACGAGGTCGATCCCCGAAGGGGCCACGTAGCCGCGGGCGATCGCAATGGCCTTGATGGCCTGGTTGAGGGCGCCCGCGCCGATCACCTGGATCTGGGCCGCCCCTTCCTGTCGGATCACGCCGGCGAGCGCGCCCGCGACGGAGTTGGGACTCGATCTGGACGACACCTTGAGCAGTTCCACGGGTCTGTCCTTTCCGCGCCCCGCCAATGGGAACGCCTCCCCCAAGGTGTGTGTTCGACGGGTCGAGGCGGGATTCCTGCCGGAGCGCGCCCCTTTCGATGGCATTCGCGCAGAGCGCGCGTGCCGAAGACCTTCGCGGACCGGACATTCCCCCTGAACACCGCCAAACCCCCGACCCGCTGCGCGCGGACCGGGGGTGGGAGGGCGGGGGCCGGAGCGTGGGCTACTCGGCGGCTTCCTCGGCCTTGGCGTCCTCGGCCTCGGTGGCTTCCTCGGCCTCGTCGGTGAGGTCGACCTCGCCGCCGGCCGGGGTGTCGGTGAGACCGAGGGCCACCTTGACCTTCTCGGTCAGCTCGACCATCAGCTCGGGGCTCTCGCGGAGGAACTCCTTGGCGTTCTCCCGGCCCTGGCCGAGCTGCTCGTCGTCGTAGGTGTACCAAGCTCCCGACTTCTTCACGATGTCGAGGTCGGCCGCCATGTCGAGAACCGTGCCCTCCCGGCTGATGCCCTGGCCGTACGTGATCTCGAACTCGGCGGTTTTGAACGGGGCCGCCGCCTTGTTCTTGGCCACCTTGACCCGGACCCGGTTCCCGATCACCTCGGAGCCGCTCTTCAGCGACTCGATGCGCCGGATGTCAAGCCGCACCGACGAGTAGAACTTCAGCGCCCGCCCCCCGGGGGTGGTTTCGGGAGAGTTGTGGACCATGACGCTGCCAGCAAAGTAGTTGTGTGACCCTTCAACTTCGATGTCGTACCGGTGCTTCCGTTGGGTCGGTTGGACCGGACGAATGGCGGTGATCGGCATCGGCATCGGCTCGTACCGCACGGGCTCGAACATCGGCTCGACGGCGAAGCGGCCGCGGTAGCGCGGCAGCAGCTTGTAGTCCATCGAGGGGTGCACGAACGGCGCCACCAGCGCATGTAGCTTGGCCGTCTCGGCGGTCGGGAAGTGCAGGATCGCCTTCCCACCCCGCTCGACGAGCTTCGCCTCGATTCCCCAGGTGTCGGCGAGATGGTCGCGGACCCGCTCACGGGTCGTCGGGTCCATGGCTTCGACACAGATCTCGGACCGACCGCTCCCGCCTTCCGTCCGCTGCTGGAGCCCCTTGGAGCGCAACGTGAAGCCGCCGTCGTCCATGTACCAGACGGCCAGCGACAGCGGGGTGAGGCGCTTGAGGTAGTCCCATCCGAACACCTTCTTGCCGCCCACGTAGACCGACTCGCGTAGCTCGGCCAGTTCCGGCAGGGGTTGGACGTCGTGGAAGACGGCACCCTTGGCGTTGGTCGTACGACACACCCCGACGTTGTCGAAGAGCGAGGCCTTCCAGTCGCCGTACTCGGCCTGCTTGATGCCGTGGCCCCACCGAAGCCGGGCTGCGTGCTCCCCTTGGGAGGGTGAGAGCGCGCTGTCGCCCATGAGCCCGCCGAGGAGCACCTCCCACTGGAAGCCGGAGAGGTGGTGGGGCACCGACTGGAGCACCCGGTCGCCGACGCACAGCTCCTCGGCCTCCTTCCAGCCGGCCGGGGTCATGATCTGGTGGTTGCGGGTGCAGGCGAAGCCTGGAGAACTTCCCTTGCCCGCGGCGCGCCGCACCGTGAAGTGAAGAAATTCGTCGGTGGGTCCGTTATCGAACCAGTTGACGACCTTCTTGGGGACGATCTCCCCGGTCTCGAAGTCGTAGGAGAGCACCTCGACCGGCAGCTTCTGGTTGACGATCTTGCCAATGGGCTGCTGGGTCCCGTCAGCAAGGGCCACAGGAGTGTCCCAATTCAGGCAACCGAACATCACGCCGATCTTCTCGCGGAGCTGGTTGATGAAGACGGCGATGGTGCCGGAGCGGTTGAGGTTCGAGGTGATCTTGCGCAGGGCCTGGCTCATGAGCCGGGCCTGGAGGCCGACGTGGGTGTCGCCCATCTCACCCTCGATCTCGGCCCGGGGCACCAGGGCGGCCACCGAGTCGATGACCAGCACGTCGAGGGCGTTGGAGCGGATGAGCATGTCGGTGATCTCGAGGGCCTGCTCGCCGGTGTCGGGCTGGCTGATCAGCAGCTCGTCGACGTCGACTCCGATGGCCTTGGCGTAGACCGGGTCGAGGGCGTGCTCGGCGTCGACGTAGGCGCAGGTACCGCCGTTGCGCTGGGCCTCGGCCACCACGTGCAGGGCGAGGGTCGACTTCCCCGACGACTCGGGCCCGAAGATCTCGACGATCCGGCCCCGGGGCAGCCCGCCCACGCCGAGGGCCACGTCGAGGCTCAGGGCCCCGGTGGGGATGGCATCGACGTTGACGTTGCCCCGCTCACCCAGTCGCATGATGGCGCCCTTCCCGAAACTCTTCTCGATCTGGGTGAGTGCCATGTCGAGTGCCTTGTCCTTCTCCACCTGTGCCTCCTTCGCCCCACCCTCCGGGTGGTGGTCGTGGGTCGTGCGTGTGCCGTCGAGTGACCGTACGGGTGGGGTGTGACAGTTACACCTGCGTGATTACACCATGGTAATTCCACGGCCGCCCGTCAGACTAGGCGAACGGGTGTTCGGAGACAAGGATTTCCATCCCGTTCCGTCGTCGCCACCGCGCCCGCGACCCGTCAGAGCGGGTGTACCGAACCACCAACCACAGCACGAGGAGACACACCCATGCGCGCTCTGATCGCGACCATCCTGACGACGCTCGTCGTCGTCACCCTCGCCGCCCCCGCCTCCGCGGGGATCCCGAGCGAGGCCTACGACCAGTTCCGTGAGAGCGAGTTCGGCGAGGCCACCTGCCTCGTGGTCAACGAGTTCGTCGACGGCTGGTACGAGCACGGCGGGGCGCCGATCCCGGCCTTGCGTCAGCTCCAGAACCGGGTCGCCGGCTGCGACGACAGCGGCAGCGAGGCCGTCAAGCTCGTCGACCGCCTGATCCCCGACGTGCCCGACACGGGCCTCGAACCAGGCGAGAACATGAGGGAGTCCGTCCCCGCACAAGGGCACGAGGCCTACGACCTCGCCACCGTCTTCCCGTGTGCCTTCAGCGCCGCCTTCGTCATGGAGACCGAGAACGGCCAAGACAATCCGCTCCATGACCCGCTCATCGGCTTCTACAAGTGGGCCGGGTGCGCAGACAACCAGTTCCTGCCCCCCGAGTACCGGCTGTAGCTACCGATCGGTCATCCCGCCAGCGGCACCGCCGAGAGGGGCTCGTACCTGGCCCCTCTCGGCGAGAGCCGGCTCTCGTAGAGCACGACCTCCTCGACGGTGAAGGCGGGGCCGACGGGATCGTCGCCGAGCGCCTCCACGGCGGGGGTCGCGTCGCCGGGGTTGCGCAACCGGGCCAGCGTGAGATGCGGATGGAAGTCGCGCTTCTCCGGCTCGAACCCGAGCGGCTCGAGGGCCCGGTTCACCGAGCCGGCCAGCCGGCTCATGGGGTCGTCGCCGCCGACCAGACCGAGCCACACGACCCGGGCGCGAGACGCTCTCGGGAACGCCCCTCCCCCGCCGAGACGGACCGGGAACGGCGGCATCCTCGAGACCGTGTCGAGGGCCTGGCTGATCTCGTCGACGCGCTCGCCGTCGACGTGACCGAGGAACCGGAGCGTCACGTGCCACTGGTCGCGGCCGGTCCACCGGGGCCCCACCATCGACCGTCGCGCCCCCTCGACCACGTTCTCCACCCCGTCCAGCACCTCGTCGGGCGGCCGGACGGCGACGAACAGCCGCACGCTCATGGACTCATGGGTTCATGGTGGCGAGGCGCGTGCGGAGGAGCGAGAGCAGCGAGATGGCAGAGAACTGGCGGACCCGCTCCCGGTCGCCGGGAAGCTGCACCCGCACGGCCTCGGCCGGAGCATCGCCGATCTGCATGCCGAAGAACACCGTCCCGGGCGCCTCGTCCTCCATCGGCTCGGGCCCGGCCACGCCGGTGACGCCGAGCCCGACGTCGGCGTCGAGCACCTTCCGGGCCCCGCCCGCCATCTGGCGGGCGCACTCCTCGCTGACGATCTTCTCGGCCGTCACCCCGAGCGTCGACCGCTTCACGTCGCCGGCGTAGGAGACGATCGACCCCCGGAAGACCTCGCTGGCGCCCGGGACGTCGCAGATCCGGGCGCCCACGAGACCTCCGGTCAGCGATTCGGCGACGCCCAGCGTGAGCCCCCGCTCGCGAAGGAGGTCGAGCACGACAGACTCCATCGTCTCGTCGTCGACCGCGAACACCAGGTCGCCGAGGATCTGGCGCAACGCGCGCTCTTCCTCGTCGATCAGCCGCTGGGCTTCGTCGTCGGTCTCGGCCTTGGCCGTAATGCGCACCCCGATGCCTTCGATCCCTCGGGCCAGGAAGGCGATGGTGGGATTGGTCTGCGCCTCCACCCGTTCGCCGATGAGCTCGGCCAGGGTCGACTCGGCGGTGCCCCACGTCTTGAGCGTGCGGGACAGGATCGTCGAGCGCTCGCCGCCCCGGTCGAGCAGGTCGGGGATCACGTGCTCGGTGATCATCTGCTTCATCTCGTAGGGGACGCCGGGAACGGCGTAGATGACCTTGTGCCCGACCGGGCAGCGCAGCCCGGGCGCCGTCCCGATGGGGTTGGGGATCACGGTGGCGCCCTCGGGCACGTCGGCCTGGCGTTCGTTGTTGGCGGCCATCTCGCGACCCCGAGAGCCGAACAACGCCCGGATGTGGTCGACGATCGCGTCGTCGCGGTGCAGGAGCACGTTCACGACCTCGGCGATGGCCTCGCGGGTGAGATCGTCGGGCGTCGGTCCCAGACCCCCCGTGATGATCACCGAATCCGACGACGCCAGGAGCTGGCGGATCGACTCGACCATGCGGCCCCGGTTGTCGCCGACGCGCACGTGGCGGTAGGTCTCGACGCCGGCCTTGGCCAGCTCCTCGCCGATCCACGCGCTGTTGGTGTCGACGATCTGGCCCAGCAGCAGCTCGGTGCCGACGGCCAGGACCTCGCACCTCACGCGGTCGTCCTCTCGCCGTCGGGCCCGTCGGTGACACCCCGGCGGAGCACGTCGATCCCCGAGAGGAGCGTGAGCGCCACCGCCACCCACAGGAAGCCCTGGATGAGGACGTCGACATCCTCGGTGAGCGGCAGGAGCGCCCAACCCACCGCCATGAGCTGCACGACGGTCTTGGTCTTGCCCAGGCTCCGGGCGGGCACCGACACGCCCCGCCGGCCCATGAGCGACCGGTGTACCGACACGGCCGCCTCGCGGACCGCGATGAAGAGGACGGGGATCCAGTGGTACACGCCGTCGACGGCCAGAGCCACGAACCCGCCCACCGTGATCACCTTGTCGGCGAGCGGGTCGAGATAGGCGCCCGAGCGGGTCGTGCCCCCACGCCGGGCGAGGTAGCCGTCGTACCAGTCGGAAACCGAGAGGACGATCCAGCCGATCGCCGCCGGCCACGACGCTCCGGCTGCCGCCACGAAGACGAGGAAGGGAACGCCGAGGACGAGGCGCCCGATCGTGACCGCGTTGGCCGGCGTCGCCAGGGCCGTGGGGCCGAAGCGCCGTGGGCGGGGCACGGGCAGCTCGCTCACGCCGGCCGCTCCTGGCGCCTTCGGCGCCGGACCGCTGGGCCCCGCTCGCTGCGCTCGCTCACGGCGAACCCACCGGCGCCAGCACCTCGGCCTCGAGGTCGGGCCCCGCCACCGCGGACACGCGGGCCCGCACGAGGGCTCCGGGACGGGCGTGCTCGAACCCGGTCAGCTCGACGATGCCGTCGATCTCGGGTGCCTCCCGGTAGGTGCGGGCGATCGCCACCGTGCCGTCGGCGCGTGCCTCGACCTCGTCGATCAGCACCTCCACCTCGGTGCCCAGCAGCTCGTGGCGCTTGGCCCGGGTGATGCCCTCCTGGATCTCCTCCAGCTCCCGGATCCGCTCGCGCACCAGACCGGGCTCGGGAACCCCGTCCATCTCGGCCGCCGGGGTGTCGTCCTCCGCCGAGAACGGGAAGAACCCGGCCCAGTCGAGCTGTGCCCGCTCGATGAATTCGAGGAGCTGGTCGTGGTCGGCTTCGGTCTCGCCGGGGAAGCCCACGATGAAGCTGGAGCGGAACACGGCGTCGGGCCGGCGGGCCCGGATGCCCTCGATCATGGCCCCGAACCGCTCACCGTTCCCCCACCGCTTCATCCGCCGGAGCAGGCCGGCGGACGCGTGCTGGAGCGACAGGTCGAGGTACGGGACCGCCGTGGGCAGCTCGAGAACGGCGTCGAGGAGGGCGCCCCGCACCTCGGACGGGTAGAGGTAGAGGAGCCGCTGGCGCCGCAGGCCCCGCTCGGCGAGGGCGTCGAGACGGTGCATCAGGGGGGCGAGGGCACCCGGCTCGCCGGCGTCCTTCCCGTACCAGGCGATGTCCTGGGCCACCAACACCAGCTCGGCGACACCCTGGTCGACCAGACTCGCAGCCTCGGCTTCGACCGCCTCGGGACGGCGCGACACCTGCTTCCCCCGGAAGGTGGGGATGGCGCAGAACGTACACGCCCGGTCGCAGCCCTCGGCCACCTTCAGGTAGGCCCAGGGATGCTCGGGGGCACGGCGGGGAAGGTCGAGCAGGTCGGCCACTCCCTGCGGCTTGGTGCGGGGCGCGGCGATCGGCACCTCGAGCACGTCGCTCGCCAGGCTGTCCTCCCCCGCGAAACCCACCACGGCGTCGGCCTCGGGCAGGGCGTCGGCCAGTTCCTCGCCGTAGCGCTCGGCCATGCACCCCGTGAGCACGAGCTTGGCGTCGGCGCGCTTCGCTCCGGCGAGGGCGAGCGCGGCCTCGATCGACTCCTCGCGCGCCGCCTCGACGAAGGCGCACGTGTTGAGCACGATCAGGTCGGCCCCGGCTAGGTCGTCGGTCGGCTCGAGGCCGTCGCGCAGCAACCCCGCCGCCAGCTTCTCGCTGTCGACGGCGTTCTTCGGGCAGCCGAGGGTGGTCAGGTGGAAACGGCGCACGCTCAAAGGGTAACCGGGGACCATAGACTCACCGGCCGTGAGCTCAACACTGTTCTGCCCCAGCTGCGGCGACGAGTACGTCGCCGGTTCGACGTTCTGCTCCGACTGCCGGGTGGCGCTCGTATCCGAACGCCCGGAGGGAGTCGGAGAAGACATGCCCCCGCCGACCTCGGCGGGCGGGTTGCCGGAAGACTTCGAGGAGATCGGTGCCTGGCCGCCGCTGGCGGCGGTCATGCTCGTGCGTCGCCTGCTCGACGCCGGCGTGCAGGTCTCGGCCCAGTGGAGCGACCCCGCCGGCGACGACCTCGCCCGCCTGGCCGTCCCCCGTGCGCAGCTCGAGTTCGCCGACGCCGTCGTGCGCGAACTGCCCGTCGAGGACGAAATCCCTCAGGGCGACGTGGTCTCGTATGTGCAGCGGATCGAAGCCCGCCTCGCCGAGATCGCCCTCCTCCTCGACGAGATGCGACTCACCGAGGAGTTCGGGGGCGACACCGCTCCCTGAACGTGCGTGAAGCCCCGGCCGGCCCTGCCGACCGGGGCGCTGCGAGATGTCGCTAGGCGTTCTTGCCCAGGATGCGGTTCATCTTCGTTCCGCACACGGGGCACTTGCCTTGAGCGGCCTTGCGGCCGTTCTTGAGCTCGACGACCTCGCCGTCGAACTTCCGCTTCTCACGGCACTTCACGCAGTAACCCTCGTACTCGGCCACGGTTGACCTCCACTCGCCGATCGGAACGCACGGCATCGACCGTGCCTGAACGATGGGCTCACGATAAGGCCCCGTCGCCGGCAACGGGTGGATATCCGTGCCTGTATGGCATTTCCTTCCAATCTGCCGGTGTGACCGACGTAACCCTTCGGGGGTCCGGGGAGGTCCAAGAGAGTGACCCGCAGGGGTCCGGGACGGATCGGCGCCCACCAGGCGCCGGCCCCCTGGCCCGGCCCTCACCGGGGTCGGGTGGAGGCCCGGCCGCTCACGAGGCGGCAGGGCACAACAACCAAGGAGGACCCATGTACACCTTCGCCATCGTCGCACTCCTCGCACTGGCCACGCTGAAGCTCGTCGACTACCTCGACGACGTGTTCGGTGGTCTCGACAAGGCCAAGAGCCTGCTCGTGTTCGTGGTGGCCATCGTCGGCGTCTACGCCATCGACTTCTCGATGTTCGAGGGCTGGAACACCGCCGTGCGTGAGGACTGGTTGGGCACGCTCGCCACCGGTCTGACCGTCGCCGGCATGACCGTGCCCTGGCGTGCGCTCTTCGGCTACCTGACCCGAGGCAAGGCCGAGTACGACGAGACGCTGCACCACAGCGAGCACATCCGGGCCGCCTAGCGGCCTCGACATCGGCTCCCCGGGCCCGCCCTCCTTGGTCGGATCGGGGCGTTGCACCCGGGAGCTCCGAAGGGGGCGTCGCACATTCGCTGCGGCGCCCCCTTCTCGCGCCTGGTGTGCGCAGCCCCGGGCCTTGTGCTGGATCGAACACCTACTGCCGGATCGAACACCGCAGGGGTGGGTCAATCCGGCATTAGCGCGTGGCATGCACGCCGACCGCAATGATCTCGGACTCGCTCGTCCGTTTCGTCACCTCCCAGAGCGTCCAATCGGCTCGCTGCAGCCGGCGGCGACGATCGTGGCCACGGTGGATGTCGGTGACCATCGTGTGGAAGTCCACGCCGTCGTACTCGAGTGCCTGGCGTGTCTCGGGCCAGGCGTAATCGAGGACATGCTCGTGCCCTTCGACGACGACCCGGTACTGCTGCTCGGGCAGTGGGCTGACTCCCGCTCGCTTCAGAATCTTCAACACGTCGAGTTCGGCGGGACTCCCACCCGGATTGAATCCCGGTACCCGTTCGTCAAGGAGTTTCTCGGCGGGCCACCGCTTGCGTCGACCGGACGCTGGGATTCGCTCGAAGGTGCGAACGAGCTTCGGCAGGTGCAGGCGCTTCCGGCGCATCGCTTCATCGACCGCCCGTTCGAGCACCGGGTACGTGACGAGGCCACAGGCGTCGACCACGGTGCGCTCGAGTGTGGTGATCGGAATTCGCCGTAGGCGGGTGCGATCGGTCGGAGGCAACCACTTCGTGTGATGGCCCGCGACCCCGGCCAGTTCCGGGCGCCGGCCCGTCGTCAGCACGTCGATCCGGTCAGGAGGCGCGAAGCCTTGAAGACCCCACGCCGTCGCCGCCAGGCCATGGGAAACCACCACGTCGACGTTCGCCGCCAGGACCGCCGCCATCCACGACTGATCTCTTGTGATTGGTGCTCCAGGAAGCCGGTAGACACCGGGACGGACAAGCAGCAAGTGCTCCGCGGCCAATGCACGCTCGATCGCACGTCGTGACATCCCGAGGTCGAGAAGCTGGCTTCGTGTCACGAGACCGTGCTGTTGTCGGGCAATCCGATCGATGCTCCGCTGCGCACTCACACACCCGCTAAGCGCGACGCCTCGAGCAAACGCGACAACGATCTTTGCCTTGTGTCGGATCCGACACCCCGTGTGTGGGTCGATCCGACACTAGGTGGCGGATCCGGCAAAAGGGGGGTCAGGTGTCGGAGGGGGTGGCGGTGAGCTGCTCGTCGAGTTCTTCCTCGGTCATGAGCACGTCGCGGGCCTTGGAGCCCACGGAGGGCCCCACGACGCCCCGCTCCTCGAGGATGTCCATGATGCGGCCCGCCCGGGCGAAGCCGACCCGGAGCTTGCGCTGGAGCATGCTGGTGGAGCCGAGCTGGCTGCGCACGATCAGCTCCATGGCCTCCCGCACGAGCGTTTCGTCGTCGTCGTCCCCGTCGGCCGCGGCCTGCGGACCGATGCCCCCGGCGGTGTTCTCGTCGGCGGCCACGCCCTCCACGTAGTCGGGCTCGTCGACCTGACGACGCCAGTGTGAGGCGATCTTGCGGGTCTCGGTCTCTTCGACCCAGGCACCCTGCACGCGCTGGGCCCGACTCGACGACGGCCCCAACATGAGCATGTCGCCCTGCCCGATGAGCTTCTCGGCGCCACTGGCATCGAGGATCACCCGGGAGTCGGCGAGTGAGCTGACCGAGAACGCCAGGCGCGACGGGATGTTGGCCTTGATCACCCCGGTGATCACGTCGACCGACGGACGCTGGGTGGCGATCACGAGGTGGATGCCGACGGCCCGGGCCATCTGAGCGAGCCGGCAGATGCTGGCCTCCACGTCGCGTGCCGCCACCATCATGAGGTCGTTCAGCTCGTCGACGACCACGAGGACGTAGGGAAGCCGCTCGGGCGGTTCTTCCTTCACCGCCTCACCGTCCTCGCTGCTCACGACCCGCCGCCCCTCGACCTCGCCGCGCTCGTAGGCGGCCTGGTAACCGATGATGTCGCGGAACCCGTGGTGGGCGAGGATCTCGTAACGCCGCTCCATCTCACGCACCGCCCACGCCAGGGCGTTGGCAGCCTTCTTGGGGTCGGTCACCACGGGCGAGAGCAGGTGCGGCAGGTCGTTGTACGCCCCCAGCTCGACCCGTTTGGGGTCGACGAGGATCAGCCGGAGCTGATCGGGCGTGTTGCGCATCAGCACACCGGTGAGGATCGAGTTGATGCAGCTGCTCTTCCCCGCTCCGGTGGCGCCGGCGATGAGCAGGTGGGGCATCTCGGCCAGGTTCGCCCGCAGCGGCTTGCCCGAGATGTCGCGACCGATCACCACCTCGAGCGGGTGGCGCATCTCCTTGGCCTCGGGGCTGGCGAGCAGGTCGCCGAGCGCCACGAGCTGGCGCTGCCGGTTGGGCACCTCGATGCCGATGGCGCTCTTCCCCGGGATCGGCGCCAGGATCCGGACGTCGGGGCTGGCCATGGCGTAGGCGATGTCCTTCGAGAGGTTCGTCACCCGGTTCACCTTCACGCCCGGCGCCAGCTCCATCTCGTAGCGGGTCACCGTCGGCCCGACGGTCATGCCGACCACGGTCGCCTCGACGTCGAAGTCGCGCATGGTCGACTCGAGCACCCGGGCACCGTCCTCGACCAGCCGCTTGTCGATGGGCTTGGCCTTGTCGGCCTTCAACAGCTTGAGCGGCGGCACCTTCCAGTGCGTTTCTTCGACGGGCTGGGGCAGCATCTCGAGCTGCTCGCCGTCGGGCACCTCCGACGGCACGTGCACGTCGATGCGCTCCTCGACCGGAACCTCCTCGGGTTCCGGGCCGTGATCGGGATCCTCGGGGGGCACCTCGTCATCGCTCGGTGACCGGTCGGTATCCGCCTCGGCGGCGTCGACCACGGCCCGACTCGGTACACGTTCGCCGCGGTTCCCGTCGTCGATGATCTCCGCGTCGGCGGGCAGCTCGCCCAGGCCCCGCACCTGGCGGCCCAGCCACCGGGCAGCGACGGCCACCCCGTGGGCCGCATCCCGCAACGACAGGTTCAGTGCGAGCAGCAGCCCGAAGAGGGCGACGGCGGCGAGCACCACGCCGCTCCCCCATTCCCCGAGCCCCACCTGGAGGGGTTCGCCCACCACGGCACCACCGACGCCGGCGAGATCGCGGAGCGCTTCGATGTCGCCGAAGGCGACGCCCATCTCGGGGCCGGTGCGGGCCACGTGGAGGATGCCGAGGCTTCCGACGACGGCGAACGCGGCGCCGATGGCCACCGGGAGGGGCTCGTCATCGGGGAGGCCGAAGAGCAGGGCGATGCCCACCACGGCCAGGACGGGCGGGAGGACGTGGGCGGCCGGCCCCATGAGGGCGGTGCCGGCGGTGGCCACGCCTCGGCCGAACGGACCGGCCAGGTCGCCGTAGAGGCCGAGGGCGGCCAGCGCGGCGAACACGACCAGCACGAGGCCGGCCAGCTCTTCGGCGCGTTCACCCAGGTGCTTGCCCATCTCCTCGACCGCGCGACCCGCCCACGACCGCGAACCTCGACGGCGGCCGGCGCCCCGGCGCGGGGCCGGCCGACCCTTCTTGGTCTGCCGTGCGGCCTTCGTGGCCATGTGGTCCTCCCACCTCCTGTGGCCCGTGGAACCACCGGATCGAACCACAACGCTAACACCCGCCACAGGAGCATCGCGAGACTCCTCGCTGGCAAGAACTCCCAACATTCACCCAACGCTGTCGCCGGCGCGCTTTGCGTGATCGGAGATTGGGTAGTGAGAGGGGTGAACCTCCACTTGACCTGAGGTCGACCATGTACCCGAGCATGGGAAACGCCGTGGACCGGCTTGCCAGGCAACCGAACCGGCCGAACAGCCCGGGAAGCTTCGCGATCCCGAGCGTCCTCGTCGCCGAGGACGACCCGACGTCGCTCACCCTCATCGTCCGCCTCCTCGGGCGTCTCGGTCTCCGCAACCCGCTCGTCGGCGTCGCCGACGGCGACGAGGCGGTCGACCGGTTGGCACGCCTGGACCCCCGGCCGGTCGTGGCGCTCCTCGACGTCAAGATGCCGGGCCGCTCCGGGCTCGAGGTCCTGCGATGGATCCGGGAGCAACCCCGACTCGCCGACCTCGAGGTGGTGCTGCTCACCGGGGTCGTCGAGGCCGCCGAGATCGACGAGGCCCACCGGCTGGGGGCGGCCTCGTACCTGGTGAAGCCGGTCGGCTACCAGGCCCTCGGCGACGTCCTCGGCGATCTGGGTCTCCCCTGGACCCTCCACCACCCCGACGTCCCGTCCGCGGACAAGGCCCAGGACCGAGCCCGGAGCACACCATGAACCCACTCCCTCTCGGGGTGCACCCGGCGGGAAGCACCACCACCGTGCCAGCGGACACACATGGGACCGTCGATCCCCTCACGCGGGCGGCGACGCGTACGGAGTTCCTCCGCGCACTCGAGCTGCTCCTGCAACCCCGGCCGGCTCCCGAGGCTGGTCTCTGCGTCGCCGTCGTCCTCATCCACCTACGAGGCATCGATGCCGTGAACGCGGCCCTCGGCCACGCCGCCGGCGACGTCGCGCTGGCCCGTACCGCCGAACACTTCCGGCGCGCGGGCGAGAATGAGGCGCTCGTCGGGCGTCTCGAGGGCGCAACTTTCGGTGTCCTGTTCACCGAGGCGCACGCGGAGGAGGCGACGGCACGGGTCGAGCAGCTGGTCGACCGAGTGCGGCGCCCGCCCAGCATCGCCTTCGACGACCGGAGCGCTCGGCTGGCGGTCGAGGTGGGCGTGACCTACGTGCGCCGGGCGACGGGCGCCGGCGACGCGCTGGCCCAGGCCGAGATCGCCCTCGAGGACGCCCGGAACCGGCGCGACGGCTACGCGGTGTTCCAGACCGGGGCGCAAGCACGCGTACAGACCCGGCGACGCCTGGAGCTGGAACTGTCCGAAGCTGCATCGCGACAGGAGCTGATCGTCCACTACCAGTCCGTCATCGACCTCCGCCGCGCCACCGCCGTCGGCGTCGAGGCACTCGTACGGTGGCAACATCCCGATCTCGGATTGCTGCCGCCGGATCGCTTCATCGGGCTCGCCGAGCAGAGCGGCGCCATCCACTCGGTCGGGGCATGGGTGCTCGACCGCGCCTGTGCCCAGGCGGCGGCGTGGCGAGACAACGGTGTGCAGCTCGAGGTGGGCGTCAACGTCTCCCCCTACCAGCTCAGCGACTTCGACCTCGTCGACGAGGTGACCGACGCGCTCGCCCGTCACGGGGTGCCCGCCCGTCAGCTGAACCTCGAGGTGACCGAGTCAGCGCTGCTGGACACCCCCGACAAGGCCACCGAGGCCCTCGAGACGCTGCACGAGCGCGGAGTGCGCCTCTCGCTCGACGACTTCGGCACCGGGTATTCCGCACTCGACCTCCTGCGCGGGCTTCCGATCGACGTGATCAAACTCGATCGCACGTTCGTCGCCGGCATCGCCGAGAATCTCGAGGAATGGGCACTCGCCCGAGCCATCGTGCAGGTCGCGCGGAGCCTCGGGATGCAGCTCCTCGCCGAGGGGGTCGAAACCGCAGCCCAACTCGCCCACCTCCGGGCGCTCGACGCCGACCTCGCTCAGGGCTACCTGTTCTCGCGACCGGTCGACGCCGACCGACTCGATCTCCAGGCAGTGGCGACCGTCGGAGGGCATCATGCGACCACCTGACACGATCTTCCGCCATCTCACCGCCCGGTCCCCCACGCCCACGGGGATCTCGGTGCTCGACACCGGCCGCATCCTCTACGCCAACAAGGCGATGCTCGACATGCTCGGAGAGCCGGAGGAAGAGGTCGTGGGCAAGACCGCGTTCGACGTCGGGTTCTGGGAATCACCCGACACGCGCCGGAAGGTCATCGAGCGAGTACACGCTGAAGGGGCCGTCTACGACGTCGAGCTGCTGATCCACCAACCACGGTGCGCCGATCGGATGGTTCTGGCCTCGTTCGAGGCGTTCGAGTCCGACGACGAGGAGTGGCTCCTCGTGGTCATCGAGGACGTCACCGAGCGAATGGCAAGCGCCGCCGCCCTCGAGGAGCGGGAGGAGAAACTCGAAGCCATCCTCGACGCGGCCGGAGAGGGGGTCTTCGGCATCGACAGGGACGATCGCATCACCTTCGTCAACCCGGCGGCGATCGGCCTCCTCGGTTACGACCGGGCCGACGAGCTGCTCGGGCGCACCTTCCACGAGATGTCCCACCACACCCGGCCCGACGACACCCCCTACCCTGCGGGCACGTGCCCAATCCACGACACCGTCGCTCAGGGCACGGCGGCGCTCGTCGACGACGAGGTGTTCTGGCGGCGCGACAGCACCTCGATCGCCGTGGAGTACCGCACCAACGCCCTGACGAGGAACGGCGATGTGGTGGGGGCGGTCGTCACCTTCGCCGACATCACCGAGCGCGCGGCGGCCCGCGCCGCGCTGGAGGAGGCCAAGGCGCACGCCGAGGAGGTCAGCGAGGCGAAGGAGCGTTTCCTCTCCCATCTGAGCCACGAACTCCGGACCCCACTCAACGTCGTCGTCGGCTACGCCGACCTCATCGCCACCCACGACAGCGGGCCCGAGGTGGCCGACGAGGTCGAGCAGATCCAGCGCGCCAGCCGGCACCTGGTGAACCTCATCGACGAGGCGCTCGACATCAGCCGCATCGATGCGGGACAGATCGCCATCAACATCGGGCCGGTCGACGTGGACGAGCTGGTGGCCGAGGTCGTCTCGTTCATCGGTCCCACCGCGGAGGCGGCCGAGGTCGCGGTCCGATCCGACATCCCCGACGGGCTCACCGTCAGAGCCGACAACCACCGGCTGCGCCAGGTGCTCCTGAACCTGCTCTCCAACGCGGTGAAGTACAACGTCCCCGAGGGCTCGGTCACGATCACCGCCTCCGGCAACCGCACCCACGCGCGCATCGACGTCCGCGACACGGGCCGGGGGATCCCGGCCGAACGGCTCGCCTCGATCTTCGAACCGTTCGAACGGGTGGAGGGTGACCGTTCGGGCGTCGAGGGCACCGGTCTCGGCCTCGCCCTCAGCCGCCGTCTGGTCCTCGCCATGGGAGGCACCATCACCGCCCACAGCGAGCCGGATCGCGGGACGACGGTCACCGTCGAGCTGGTGCGCAGCCCCGAGACGGTGCCCGAACCGGTTCGTCGCCGCGGCATCGACACGGAGTCGCGCTCCGACGGCATCGCCCGGGTGCTCTACGTGGAGGACAACCCCGCCAACCTACGCCTCGTCGAGTCGGCGCTCGATCGCCTCGACGACGTCGAGCTGCACCACGTGATGCGAGGCACCGAAGCGTTGGCGGTCGCGGCGAGTGAGGACGTCGATCTGGTGCTGCTGGACCTCCAGCTTCCCGACATCAGCGGAGAAGAGGTGCTGACGCGTCTGCGGGCCGACCCCCGCACCGCCCACATGAAGGTCGTGGTGGTGAGCGCCGACGCCACCCAGGTGCGGGTGAAGCGACTGGCGATGCTCGGAGCCGACGAGTACCTGACCAAGCCCCTCGACCTGAATCGCCTCCTCGAGATCGTCGATCGGGCGCGCGTGGTCGGCCGCTGATCCCGCTTCCGCGTCAGTCGTCGGCGTCCGCGACTTCGCGCAGCACGTCCGGGTCGAAGCGGTAGCCGACGCCTCGCATGGTCACGATCCAGCCGGGCACCTCGGAATCATCACCCAACTTCTGCCGGAGGCGGCGGACGTGCTCGGTGACGGTGTCGGATCCCTGATACTCGGGCGCGGAGCCCCATACCTCAGCGAGGAGCTCGCGGCGGCTGAACGCCCGGCCGGGATTGGCGGCGAACACCGCGAGGAGGTCGAACTCCTTGCGGGTCAGCTCGACGGGCTCGCCCGAGAGCACGACCTGGCGCGATTCACGGTCGATCTCGAGCGGGCTGTAGACGAGCCGGTGCTGCGGCTCGTCGGAGCGGCGCAAGACCGCCCGCACCCGCGCGATCAACTCGTGCGACGCCACCGGCTTGCTGATGTAGTCGTCGGCGCCGGTGTCGAGCCCGAGGACCCGGTCACCGACGCTGGTCCGCCCGCTCACGACGATGACGGGCGGACCGTCGTGGTCACAGATCCACGCCAGGAGGTCGATCCCGTCCTCGTCGGGGAGGACGAGGTCGAGCACGACGAGGTCGGGAGTGTGATCCGCGAGGCATTCGCGTGCCGAACCGGCGGTCTGAGCACCCCGACAGGCGTAGCCCTCCCGTTCGAGCATCTTGAGGTAGACCCCGAGCAATTGCTCGTCATCTTCGACGACGAGCACGTCAGCCGACGCCGCCATGTGCCGCCCCCCAGTGGAGCGCTCCGAGCGGCGTCACCGTCCGCCAAGCGCTCCTGCAGTCGTGGGTTGCGAGCGTAACGCGCATTCCGCCGCATTGCTCCGGTGTTGTCCGAATGTTGAGGACGAACGGCAGGCCACCCCGTAACACCAACCGCGCCAGTCACACCGGACGCGCCAACCACACCGGCCGCGCCGGCCACACTCCGCGGGACGCGCCAACCACACCCGTCGCGCCAGTCACACCGGACGCGCCAACCACACCGGCCGCGCCGGCCACACTCCAGGGGACGGAGCGCGAGTCCACCGGGGGCGCCGCGCAGCGCGCGACTGATGGCACCGACCGATGTGTTGCAAAGGGCGACGATCCGGAGGGAGGAGCCCGGACACAGGCGCCGGCCACACTCCGCGGGACGGAGCGCGAGTCCACCGGGGGCGCCGCGCAGCGCGCGACTGATGGCACCG
>CAZTOV010000006.1:0-16145 GCA_964615175.1 uncultured Burkholderiales bacterium | reverse complement strand
ACCGATGTGTTGGAAAGGGCAACGATCCGGAGGGAGGAGCCCGGGGAGAGGATCAGACCTCGAGGATGACGGGGATCACGATGGGGCGGCGGCGGGTGCGCTCACGGATCACGTCGCGCAGCGCCTGGCGGGCGTGGCGACGCAGGGTCTCGGGGTCGGTGGCACCCTCGGCCGCGGCCTCGGCGATCGACTTCCGCACCGCCTCCTCGGCCTCGACCAGGATGTGCTCGGCCTCGGCCTCGTAGACCCAGCCTCGGGTCACGATCTCGGGCCCGGTCACCACCTCGCCGGTGTGACCGTCGACGGTCGCGAACACCACGACGACACCCTCCTCGGCGAGCGCCCGTCGGTCTCGCAGCACCCCTTCGCCCACGTCGCCGATGACACCGTGCACGAACAGGTAGCCGGAGGGGGCGGCCTCGCGCTCGACGCGTACCCCGTCATCGGAGAGCACGACAGCGTCGCCGTCCTCGCAGACGTGGACATCCGCGACGCCCACGCTCGCCGCCAGGCGGGCGTGGTTCACCATGTGCCGGTACTCACCGTGCACGGGGACGAACGCGTCGGGCTGCACGACCTCGAGCATCGCCCGCAGCTCCTCACGACGGCCGTGCCCCGACACGTGCACCTCGGCGACGCCCTCGTGCAGCACCTCGGCGCCCGCCTTGAAGAAGGCGTTGATGACCCGGTTCACGTTCCCCTCGTTGCCGGGAATCGCATGGGCCGAGAGGATGACCACGTCGCGCTCACCGACCTCGAGCCACTTGCTCTCGTGCGCGGCCATGAGCGAGAGCGCCGAGAACGGCTCGCCCTGCGACCCGGTGCAGATGATGCACACGTCACCGGGATCGAGGGCCCCGACCTTCTCGATGTCGACGATGCGCTCCTGAGGCAGGTGCAGGAGCCCGAGCCGGCGGGCGAGATCGACGTTGCGACCCATCGACCGCCCGAGGAACGCGAGGGTGCGGCCGTCGTCGATGGCGGCCTCGGCGATCTGCTGGACGCGATGGATGTGCGATGAGAAGCAGGCGGCGATGATGCGCTTCCCGCGGTGCTCGGCGAGGAGTTTGCGGATCGAAGCGCCGATGCTCGACTCGGCAGGCGTCGAGCCTGGGACGTCGGCGTTCGTGGAGTCGGAGAGGAACAGGTCGACCCCTTCGTCCGCGATCTCCTCGAGCCGCCGCATGTCGGTGAGCCGACCGTCGACGGGGGCCGTGTCGAGCTTGAAGTCGCCGGAGTGGAGGATCCGCCCGCCGGGGCCGTCGAACGCCACCGCGAAGCCGTGCGGCACCGAGTGGGTGACCGGGATGAACGTGCAGTCGAAAGGCCCGACCTGCACGGTGTCGCCGTCGTCGACGGGGATGAACTCGACCCGCCCGAGCATCCCCGCCTCGTCGACCCGGCCGCGGGCCAACTCGAGGGTCAGCTCGGAGCCGTAGACCGGAAGGTGGGTGCCCTTGCCCAACTCTCGGAGGAGAAAGGCCAAGCCCCCGGTGTGGTCCTCGTGCCCGTGGGTGAGCACGACGGCCTCGAGGGCGTCGGCCCGATCCACGAACCACGACAGCTGGGGCAGGATGAGATCGACCCCCGGCATGTCCGGGTCGGGGAACATGATCCCCACGTCGAGGGCGACGATGCGGCCGTCGGCCTCGAACGCCGCGCAGTTGCGGCCGATCTCACCGAGGCCACCCAGGAATGTGACACGCGTCTCGGGCACGGCCGGACCGTAGCACCGGCCACCGTCGTCTCCGTCTCCCGACTGGCAGACTGACGGTCCCATGAGCGGATACGACCCGACCCGGTACGCCGAGCGCGACGCTCGGTTCATCGCCTACCGGACGAGTAGCGGCGACGGGCGCTTCGTGATCGCCCAGATGCCCGCCTTCTATCCCATGAGCGCGGTCGACGATCCACACGCCAAGGCGTGGTACCGACGCATCGGCTCGATGGGCCGGACAGTGATCTTCGACCGGTCGGGCGTCGGCGAGTCCGACCCGCTCGACCTCGCCGACCCACCAACGCTCGACGACCTCGCCGACGACACCGTGGCGGTGATGGACGCCGTGGGCGCCGACGACGCGGTGGTGTTCGCGTACTGGGACGTCGTCCCCGTTGCCATCAGGACGGCGGTGCGCCACCCGGACCGTGTGAGCAGCCTCGTACTCGTCCAGGGCTTCGTCTCGTGGAAGCCGAGGGATGACCTCGCCGATGGCATGTCCTCGGTGTACGACCTCTCGTACGAGGCAGCGGTGCAGGACGGTGTCGACAGCGGCCTCGACATCCTCGCGCTGGTCGCTCCGAGTGCCGTTCACGACCCGGAGTTCCGACAGTGGTTCGACGCCCTCGGACGGCGCGGAGCGAGCCCACGCTCGGCGCTCGTGATCACCAACCAGCAGCGTGATTGGGACGTTCGGGGGGACCTCGCGCACGTCCGGTGCCCGGCGCTCGTCGCTCACCGGACGGCGAATCCCTTCGTCCCGGTCGAACAGAGCCGCTACATGGCCCGTCACATCGCTCGAGCCCGGCTGGTCGAGGCACCCGGAAGCGACACGGTCCCGTTCACCGGAGACCACGACCAGCTGCTCGGTCCGATCGAGGAGTTCGTTGCCGGGCGACGTGGAGAGCCCGGCCAGCGGTCGCTCGCCGCCGTGCTGTTCACCGACATCGTCGACTCCACTCGGATCGCCGCGGAACAGGGCGACCGGGCCTGGCAGCGCCTGCTCGAACAACATGATGCGGCCGCGTCAATACTGGTGTCCGATCACGGCGGCACCCTCGTCAAGCTGACGGGTGACGGCGTCCTCGCCGTCTTCACCAGCGCGGCGAGCGCCGTCTCCTGCGCGACCATGCTGCGCGACCGCATCGAATCGCTGGGACTCGGCATCCGCGTCGGTCTCCACATCGGTGAGGTCGAGCGCCATGGGGAGGACGTCACCGGTCTCGCCGTGAACATTGCTGCCCGGGTCATGGCGAAGGCCCACGCGGGAGAGGTCTGGGTGTCGGGTGCCGTACCGCCGCTCATGGCAGGCTCAGGTGTCGAGTTCGAGGATCGGGGCAGCCACGAGCTGAAGGGCGTGCCCGGCGATTGGCAACTTCTCATCGCCCAGGTCTGAAAGCCTACGGAGTTCGGGATCCCGACCACCCAGGACGAGGAGGAGCGATGAGCGCGCAGCAACCCCAATGGCTCGAACCCGGAGAGCAACTCGTGGCGGTCTGCCGACAGGGCGGGCGGTTCAAGAGCAAGCTCAACCTGCAGTTCGGCGCCGTCGTACTCACGGACCGACGCCTCGTGTTCGCCAACCGCGGTGGTCGGTGGCTCTGGGCGTTCGGCGCCATCGGCGGTCTCATCCAGGCGCTGCGGAAGAAGATCCCCGAGAACGTCGAGCTGTCGATCCCCCGTGACCAGATCGCCTCCGCTCAGCAGGGCAAACAGGGGATGAACAAGCACATCCTCGAGCTCACCACTACGACCGGCGAGTCACACCGGTTCAACGCCAAGCCGGTCGGAGAGTTCCTGGAACCGCTGCAGCGACGCTGAACGCGAACCGGCCGCCCCGGAGGGCGGCCGGTCGAACGTCGGGTGCTTCACGGCCGGGAGACGACTACGACGCCTCGGCGCGGTCCTTGGCCACCTCGTCGAGGGTGCCGTACTCCTCGGACGTGTCGACCCAGTCCTCGAACTGGATCACGCCGATCTCGGTGAAGCGGTCGCGCAGCCAGCCGTCGGCGGCGTCGAGCAGACCGAGCTTCTTGCAGTTCGGCACGATCTTGCTGAACAGCATCTGCTGGAACATCTGCCGCTCGGGCAGGTCCATCATGAGCTTGACGACGTCCTTCGTCGGCAGGCCCATGCGGTCCCAGACCTCCTGCTGGAGGAAGCGGTCGCGCATCCGCACCGCGGCCTCGAAGGCGAACTCCTGGCGCTCGCGGATCTCCTGGGCCGACAACTCCTCGTAGTACTCCTTCAGCGACATCACGCCAAAGGCCACGTGGCGAGCCTCGTCGGCCATCACGTAGCGGAGCAGCTTCTTGAGCAGCGGCTCGGTGGTCATCTGCTGGATGAACCCGAACGCGGCCAAGGCCAGGCCCTCGACCATGATCTGCATGCCGAGGTAGGTCATGTCCCAGCGGTCGTCGGCGATGATGTCGTCGAGCAACATCTGCAGGTGGGCGTTGACCGGGTAGTGGCCGGTCAACTTGTCGTCGAGGTACTTGGCGAACACCTCGACGTGACGGGCCTCATCCATCACCTGGGTCGAGGCGTAGTACTTGGCGTCGATCCAGGGCACGGTCTCGACGATCTGCGCGGTGCAGATGAGCGCGCCCTGTTCACCGTGGAGGAACTGCGACAGGGTCCAGTTCTGCGACTCGATCCCCAGCTGGATCCACTCCTTGTCGCCGAACTTGGCGAAGGGAGTGCCCGCGAGATCCTGGTCGGGCGAGAGGCCGCTCAGCATGCCGCCGTTCTGCTCGGCGTTGGCCAGAACGACCTTCTCCTGGTCGACGTCGATCGACCAGTCGAGGTCGGTCTGGCCGTTCCACTGTGAGGTCTTGGCCTTCTCGTAGAGCTTCCCGAGTGCCGGGCGGCTCCGCTCGTAGTCCCAGGTGAACAGGGAGTCCTGCTCGGCCCGGATGGTATGGACCAGCGCGTCGACGTCCTGGTTGGTGATCGAGAGGATCGCCTCCAGATCGTTGACGTCGGTTCGGCCGAGCATCTCCTCGTTGGTCTTGGCCATCGGGCCTTCCTCCTTGGTCGGATCTCGCGGTCGGATCGTGTGGATCGGTCGGATCGGTCGGGTTCGTTCAGGCGGTCGGTGCCACCACCGTGACATCGAGGCCGGGCAACACGTAGGTGCGGACCAGCCGGCGCACGGAGTTCTCGTCGGCGAACGAGACGTACTCGCTCGGGCTGAACAGGTAGGTGATGGCGAGACGGCAGAGCCACTCCCCCGCTCGGACGGCCGCGTCAGCGGGGAGAAAGCGGGCCAGGTGCGGCGCGACGAGCGTGGAACCGACAGCGAGCGCACGGTTGCCCTCGTCGAAGACCACGTGGGTCAGCACCAGCTCGGGCTCGACGGCCAGGACGTGGCGCAGGGCGGCGTGATCGGCGAACTCGAGACCGACCCGGTGGAGCAACGCCACCACGACGTCTTCGAGAGTACGGGCCGACCGAGCGGCGTCGTCGAGCGCGACGGCCAGACGGCGCACCTCTGCATCGACGATGCCGTCGAGCAGAACCTGCTTCCCCGGGAAGTAGCGGTAGACGGTGGCCCGGGAGCACCCCGCTTCGCGGGCGATGTCCTCGAGCGTGGTCTTGGTGACGCCGTACTCCGCGATGGCGGAGAGGGCGGCGTCGAGGATTCGCGCGGCGGTGTCGTCGGCTTCCCGACGATGGGCCGCATGGGCGGAGGGGCGCGTGGAAACTGCGGGCGATGGCATTGGTGAGACAATAAGGCGAAGATTGTCTCACCGTCAAGGTGTCATGCGTCACATCCGGTAACGCCGGCCGTGCCTGGCCAGGTACGGCGCTCAGGCTGACGCGGGCTCGGCGAGGATCCCCGCGAGCACCTGCTCGCCGACCACCCGGCGCACGGCGTCTGGATCGGTGAGGTCGACGTTCCCCGGCGAGCCGGCGACCGAGAGCACCATGCGGGCGACGTACTCGGTGGCTTCGTCCACGTCGACCCCTTCGCGGAGGTCACCCCGCTCCCCCGCCCGTTCGATGTAGGGGTGCAGGAACGCCTTCGCCACCACCAACGGGCGCTGGTCGACGGTGAGCATCGGGATGAGCCGCTCGGGCTCGGTGGCGAGCACCTTCTGGAGCACCTCGTGCTCGAGCAGCGCGCGATGACCGAATCGCAGCGACTCCTCGATCAACGACACCAGGTCGGGGGCGCCGGCGACCGCCTCGGCGAGGCGACCCATGAACCGCCCGGCCTCCCAGGCGACGACCTCACGGATCAGCTCATCGCGCCCGCCCGGGAAGTAGCGGTAGATGGTGGCCCGGGAGACCCCCGACTCCTTCACCACGTCCTCGACGGTGGTCTTGGCCATCCCGAACTGGGCGACGCAGGCATAGGCAGCCTCGAGGACGCGCTCATGGACGACCGGGTCGCTGCGAGCCACGGGTTCAGCCCGACAGCGGCGTGCCCGCGGCAAAACGGAGAGGATCACCACCGACGGCGACGGCGTCGGCCATCCGCTGGATCCCTTCGGGCCCCGCGTAGCGCAGCGCCGGCACCAGCACCTCGCGGCGACGGACGTCGCGCGGGTCGAGGAAGCCCGGGGTCACCACGACGCCACGAGCGGCGCCCGACTCCTGGAATCGGCGGTAGGCGTGGTTCACCACGTCACGCTCCAACGGTTCGCCGATGGGGGCTCGGATCACGATGACCACTTCGTCGCCGACCCGCAGCACATCGTCGGCGGCATCGACCCGGTGCCCGCCGGCCTCCAGGAGCGCGGCGACGAGGGCCATGGCGTCGTCGGGGTCGGCCACGGCGGCTGTGACACCGGTGGGGACGTCGAAGCGCTCGAGCAGTGGGCGTCCCGGAGTGCCGGCGGTCATCCCCTCTCGCCGGACACCGGGAAGCTGCTCGCCGCCGCTCGAGAGCGGTTCTGGCGTGCGGTCACGGGGCAGGTGGGGTTCGTACAGGTCGTCAGGGATGGTCACCGTGCGCCCACCCTCACGGGTGCGGGTTCCGATCTGACGACCGTCCCGGTCGCAGATCTCGACCACCTTGGCCGTGGGGAAGGACGCGAACGCCTGCCAGGCGGCGTCGTCGATGAGGCGTTCGATCGCCGGTGAGTTCGGATCCACACCTGCCAGGTCGAGGGTGAGGACGACCCGGTCGCCCGACACCGTGGCCGGCGGCAGCCGATCGGGAGATGCGGGACGGGTGCGGCCGGCCCTGACCCCCATCACGAGGATCACCAACAGGAGTACGACGACGAGGACGGCGAGAACGATGGTCATGATCGGCCTCCTTCAGCTCCAGGATACGCGGCCGACGTCCTGGTTCTTGACTGCGGATTGCCCGCTGAGCGGGCAATCCGCAGTCAAGAACCGGAACTCACACCCCGAGGAGGGTGTCGAGGCCGACGGTGAGGCCGGGGCGGTCGGGGACGGCTCGCACGGCCATCATCACGCCGGGCATGAACGAACTGCGGTCGTAGGAGTCGTGACGCAGCGAGAGGCTCTGCCCGGTGGTGCCGAGCACCACCTCCTGGTGGGCCACCAGTCCCCGCAACCGCACCGAGTGGATGCGGATCCCCTCGGGTCCTTCCCCGCCGCGGGCTCCCTCGACGACTTCGTGCTGCGTCGGGTCGGGCTCCCACTCCTTCGACGCGGCCGCCATGCGCTCGGCGGTCATCATGGCCGTGCCGGAAGGCGCGTCGAGTTTCTGGGCGTGATGCAGCTCGATGATCTCGGCCGACTCGAAGTACGGAGCGGCCAGCTCGGCGAAGCGCATCATCAGCACGGCACCGATGGCGAAGTTGGGGGCGATGACCGCGTTGGCATCGGAGCCCGCGAACAGCCCGTCGAACTCGCTGAAGTCGTCGGCGCTGAAACCCGTGGTCCCCACGACGGCGTGGACGCCGTGGGCGGCACACCACCTGAGGTTCTCCCGCGCCGCCTCGATCTGGGTGAAGTCGACCATGACCTCGGCCCCGCGGCCACCGTCGGGCTTGGCGGTGATCTGGAGACCGCTCGCGTCGAGGCCGAGCTGGCGGGCCTCGATGCCCGCGTGGTGCGGGTCGACCGCTGCGACCAGCTCCATGTCGGGCTGCCCGACCACGGTGCGACAGACCGTGGAACCCATCCGTCCACCTGCACCGAACACGCCGACCCGGATCATCACCCGGAGGCTACCTCGCTCGCCCTCATCACACCCCGGGGATCTCGCCCTCCTCGAAGGGACCCACGGCCGTGATCGTGCGGGGTGTGTCGACCAGCACGCGGTCGACGACTCGGGTGATGTCGTCGGGAGTGACCGCATCGACCTTCTCGATCAGCTCGTCGATGGTGAGCACCTCACCGAGGCTGATCTCCGAACGACCGATCCGGTTCATGCGTGCGGCCGGACTCTCGAGCGAGAGCGCCAAGCCACCCTTGATGGCGTTCTTGGCCCGGTCGAGCTCGTCGTCCCCGAGACCGCGGTCAGCCACGATCCGGTCGAACTCACCGTCGATCAGCTTGACGACGTCGTGCGCCTGGTGCGGCGCGGTTCCCGCGTAGGCACCGAAGAGTCCGGTCTCCTGGTAACTCTGGCGGTACGAGTAGACGGAATACGCCAGCCCCCGCTTCTCGCGGATCTCCTGGAACAGTCGTGACGACATTCCCCCGCCGAGGGCCTGGTTGAGCACCGTGAGGGCGTAGCGGTCGTCGTCGTCCCGAGCGAGCGCCGGGACGCCCACGATCACGTGGGCCTGTTCGGTCGACCGCCGCAACACGCTCACGGTCTCGGCCGGCCCTTCTGACAGCACCCGGCTCGGCGGCGCCGTCTCGCTCCTTCCGGCAAACCGGCGGTCGACGCCGTCGACGACGACCGGGTGCTCGACGTTGCCGCTGACAGCGACGACGATGTTCTCCGCCACGTAGCGATCGTGGTGATAGGCGGCGACGTCGTCGCGGGTCATCGAGGCCACCGTCTCGGGATCGCCGATCACGTCACGACCGAGAGGACCGCTGAACAGCGCCCGAGCGAACACGTCGTGGACGAGGTCGTCGGGCGTGTCGTCACGCATCCGGATCTCTTCGAGGATCACCTGCCGCTCGGCCTCGAGCTCGTCGGCCCGCAACGCCGGCGCCCACACGATGTCGCTGAGGACGTCCAGGGCCAACTCGAGCTCGTCGTCGACCACCCGCACGAAATACGAGGTGCACTCGCGGGCGGTGAACGCGTTCATGTCGCCGCCGCGCCCTTCGATGCCCTCGGCAATCTCGCGGGCGCTTCGGGTGTCGGTGCCCTTGAACAGCAGGTGCTCGAGGAAGTGGGTGGCGCCGGCGATCTCGTCGAGCTCGTCGCGCGATCCGACGTCGGCCCAGAATCCGATCGCCACCGAGCGGACGCTCGGCATCGGCTCGGTGACGACCCGGACCCCCGAATCGAGGGTCGTCCGTTCGATGGCGCGCTGGTCGCCCGAACTCAGCGGTCGGCCCCCCTCCGATGGGATGGTGCGCGGCTGCCGCTACCGGCGGCCCCGGCGGCGGCGTCCGCCGCCACCCTTGCCACCCTTGCCGCCCTTCCCGGAGCGGGACCCGGCCGGACCGAGATCACCGAACTCGTCCTTGGCCGTGTCTTCCCACCGCTTCTCGAACGAGACCGTCTCGACTTCGCCGCCTTCGCCGCCGTCGTCGTCGTCATCATCGTCGTCGTCGTCGTCGTCGTCGTCATCGTCGTCGTCGTCGAAGTCGTCGTCATCGTCGAAGTCGGCCTCGGCACGCTCATCGCGTTCGTCGGCCCGGGCCTCGGGCGCGTCGTCATCGTCGTCATCGTCGCGATCGCGGCTCGGCGCCGCGGCCTCGGCATCGTCGTCGACGATCGAGAGGCTGAGCTTGCCGCGCTGGTCGATGTCGTCGACCTCCACCTGCAGCTCCTGGCCCATCTCGAGGACGTCTTCGACCCGGTCGATGCGCTTGTCGCCACCGATCTTGGAGATGTGGACGAGACCGTCCTTGCCCGGAAGGATGTTGACGAAGGCCCCGAAGCTCGTGATGTTCACGACCTTGCCGGTGTAGACCTCACCGACCTCCGCCTGGGGCGGGTTGAGGATCATGTCGAGCTGCTCGAGGGCGGCGTCGACCGCGGTGCGCTCGGTGGCACCGATCGTCACCGTGCCCTTCTCGCCGTCGTCGTCGACGTTGATGTCGGCCCCGGTCTCCTGCTGGATGGTGTTGATGACCTTGCCCTTCGGGCCGATCACCTCGCCGATCCGGTCGAGCGGGATCTCCATGCTCACGATCTTCGGCGCCGTCTCGCCCACGTCGGCACGGGGCTCGGCGATGGCCTCCTGCATGACCTCGAGGATCTGGAGGCGGGCGTCCTTCGCCTGAGCGAGCGCACGGCTGAGCACCTCGGTGGGCAGACCGTCGATCTTGGTGTCGAGCTGCAACGCGGTGACGAACTCCTTGGTGCCGGCGACCTTGAAGTCCATGTCGCCGAAGGCGTCCTCGGCGCCGAGGATGTCGGTGAGGGTCGTGTACTCGCCCTCGGCGTAGACCAGGCCCATGGCGATACCGGCCACCGGGGCCTTCAGCGGCACACCGGCGTCCATGAGGGACAGACTCGACCCGCAGACCGACGCCATCGACGTCGAGCCGTTCGACGAGAGCACGTCGGAGACCACCCGCAGGGCGTAGGGGAACTCGGCTTCGGACGGAACGACCGGGAGCAGCGCCCGCTCGGCGAGGGCCCCGTGGCCGATCTCACGGCGGCGAGGCGAGCCGACCCGACCGGTCTCACCGGTGGAGAACGGCGGGAAGTTGTAGTGGTGCATGTAGCGCTTGGAGTCCTCGGGGCTGATGGTGTCGAGCAGCTGGTCCATGCGCGGCATGCCGAGCGTCGCCACCGTGAGCACCTGGGTCTCGCCCCGCTGGAACAGCCCGGTGCCGTGAGCGGTCGGGATGACCCCTACACGGGCCGACAGCGGGCGGATCTCGTCGGTCTTGCGGCCGTCGATCCGGAAGCCTTCGGTGACGATCCGCGACCGCACGATCTCCTTCTGGAGCGAGCGGTAGGCACTCTTGAGCTGCTTCACCTGGCCGGCGAACTTGCCCGGCGCCTCGTCGGAACCCGCCAGCTCGGCGACGACCTCGTCGCGGATGGCGTCGATGCGCTCGTTGCGCTCGGCCTTGTCGCCGATCTGGAGCGCCTCCTCGAGCTTGCTCCGGCCCGCGTCGCTGACCGCGGCCATCAGCTCGTCGTCGTAATCGCGGCGCGGGGTGTACGACTTCTCCTGGATCGGGCCGAAGGCCTGCTCGTAGGCCTCGCGCAGCTCGAGCTGGAGGTCGATCGACTCGCCGATCCCCTGCTTGGCGAACTCCAGGCCGTCGGTGATGACCTCCTCGGTCACCTTGGGGGCACCCTCTTCGTAGAGCTCCCAGGCGCGCTCGCCGCCGTTGGCCTCGACCATCATGATGGCGGTGTCGCCCGAGTCGGTACGACGACCGGCCACCACCATGTCGAAAGTGGCGTTTTCGAGTTCCTGGAAGGTGGGGAACGTGACCCACTCGCCGTCGACCTGGGCCAGACGGACCGAGCCGATCGGGCCCTGGAACGGGATGCCCGAGATCATCAGCGCCGCGGAGGCGCCGTTCATCGAGACGATGTCGTGCGGATTGACCTGGTCGGCGCCGAGGATGGTCGTGATGACCTGGGTCTCGTCGCGGAAGTCGTCGGGGAACGACGGGCGCAGCGGGCGGTCGGTGAGACGGCAGGTCAGGATGGCCTGCTCGCTCGGACGTCCTTCACGCCGGAAGAACGAGCCGGGGATCTTCCCGGCGGCGTACATGCGCTCTTCGACATCGACCGTCAGCGGGAAGAAGTCGATGCCCTCCCGCGGCTCGCTGGTGGTGGCGGTGACGAGCATGCTCGTCTGCCCCAGGCTGGTCAGCACGGAGCCGTCAGCCAGTTGGGCGAGCTCGCCCGCTTCGAAGGTCAGGACGCGGTCTTCGCCCCCTACGGGACGGGATACGCGGACAGGATCAGCCACGTGAATACTCCTCGTGTCGGTCCGAGGGATGTGGCCGGTTCCCAGTCGTCAACCCCCGGAACGGATCCGGGGAGTGGCGACTGACAACCGACACTCGCCCTCGGGTATGTGTTGTCTGGTGCGGGCACCCTGCCCGAACCAGCTGTCTTCCCGCCGACATCTCGTCGGCTCCTCCACATGACGGGGCCCCTGCCCCGTCAGTGGCCGTGTGATCTTTGGTCGTTCCCCGCTACCGGCGGAGGCCGAGACGCGAGATGAGCGTTCGGTAACGCTCGACGTCGTTGTCGGCGAGATAATCGAGCAACCGTCGACGCTGGCCCACGAGCTTGAGCAGCCCCCGCCGAGAGTGATGGTCCTTCTGATGCTCGGACAGGTGCTCGGTGAGGTGCTCGATCCGCTTCGTGAGCAGCGCCACCTGGACCTCGGGCGAACCCGTGTCGGTCTCGTGCTTGCGGTACTCGTCGATCGTGGCCGACTTGTCGGTCATACGCGTTGGCTTCCGAGAATTCCTGGTGAGGGGATGCCGGCACACTTCATGCCGACCCCGTGAAGTTAGCAGGAGGTGGAGCAATCAGGCATGCCGTGGTCCCCGGGCTCCTCGCTCCGCATCGTCGCCCTCACCAACACATCAATCGGTGCCACCAGTCGCACGCTGCGCATTGCCCCCGGTCGACTCGCGCTCCAGGGTGCTCCGAGTTCTCCTGACGTCCTCGTGCATCTGTTCCACGAGACCTTCAACCGACTCGAACCGCTCCTCG
This sequence comes from uncultured Burkholderiales bacterium, assembly GCA_964615175.1. Classification (GTDB taxonomy): domain Bacteria; phylum Actinomycetota; class Acidimicrobiia; order IMCC26256; family JACPCJ01; genus CAZTOV01. The sequence continues at coordinate 3,672 of CAZTOV010000006.1, read as the reverse complement.
GGTCGGAGCCGTTCCACGAACCGCACTCGGGCGTCGTGTCCGTAGAGATCACCTTCGTAGTCGAGCACGAAGGCTTCGAGCAGCACCGGTGATGCCCCCTCCTCGTAGAACGTGGGGCGCCGGCCCAGGTTGACGGCGGCAGGACGCTCGTCGCCATCGACATCGTCGATGAACCAGCCTGCGTACACGCCTTCGGCCGGAAGGCACGTCTCGTCGGGTACGGCGACGTTCGCGGTGGGGAAGCCGAGCTCACGGCCGCGCCGGTCGCCCTCGACGACGTGACCTTGCACCTCGTGCGGACGACCGAGAAGGCGACGGGCGGCGTCGACGTCGCCGGCCATCAGCAGCCCCCGGATGAGGGTCGATGAGTACGCCGCCCCGGCGTCGTCTCCCGCGACCGGGACCAGCTCGACCGCCTCGACCTCGAAGTCCAGGGCCTTCCCGCGCTCTCGGAGGAAGTGCACATTGCCCTGGCGCTGGTACCCGAAATGGAAGTCAGCCCCGACGACCACCACCTTCGCCCGCAGGGTGTCGACGAGCACGTCACTCACGAACTCCTCGGCGGTCTCGTGCATCCGCTCCTCGTCGAAGGCAAGGACACACGTGAGATCGAGGAGGCCGGTGGCCTCGAGCAGCTCGAGCTTCTGGTCGAGCGAGGTCAGCAGCTTGGGCGCCGACTCCGGCCGCACGACCTGCGCGGGATGCCGATCGAAGGTGAGGAGAGCGGCTCCGAGCCCGCGGTCGTCGGCGAGCGAACGCACCTTCTCGAGCAGGGCCCGGTGGCCGAGATGGACGCCGTCGTAGGCCCCGATGGTGACCACGTTGCCGTCCGCGTGACCGACCGGGCCGTCAGGGCCGCGCACCACATCCACGCTTCATCCTCCTCGGCGACATCTCGTCGCCTCCGCCACGTGTCGGGGCCCCTGCCCCATCCGTGGCCGTGTGCAGCCTCGCGCGTTCCGGCTACGAGGCGAGAACGACCGCGGGCTTGCAGCCCCGCCGATGGCGTTCGTAGACAGCCAGCAACTCGCCGGAGGCGTCGACCACGGCGAAGGGGCCTTCGGCCTCGCTCTCGCCGATGAGCGCGGTCGCCGCGAACACGGCGCCGTGTCCGACCGCGGTCGCGGTCTGGTCATCGACCGTGACCCGTTCGAGATGCGCCACCGCCTCGAGCGGAGCGTGAACCGCAGCCTCGGGATCGGCGGCGAGCGCTTCGATCGTCACAGCGTGGTCGAGCGTGAACGGGCCCACCGCGAGCCGACGGAGCTGTGCCAGGTGGGCGCAGCCCCCGAGGGCGGTCCCGAGATCAGCGGCCAGCGCGCGGATGTAGGTACCCGAAGAGCACTCGACGAGCACCGTGGCGGTCGGGAACGGTCCCGGCTCGAACTCCTCGATGTCGAAACGATGGATGGTGACCGAGCGAGGCTCGCGCTCGACCTCCTCTCCCTTGCGGGCCATCTCGTAGAGCTTGCGGCCGCCGACCTTCACCGCCGAGACCATGGGAGGCAGCTGCTCGATGTCACCCACGAAACGACGGGCCGCGACCGCGACCTGTTCCCGCTCGAGCGGCATCGGTTCTCGCTCCAAAACCTCCCCGGCGCCATCGAGTGTGTCGGTGGCGATGCCGAACGCCACCGTGCCCCGGTACTGCTTGGTGGTGTTCTGGACGAACCGCAATAGGCGGGTGACACGCCCGAGGCCGACCACCAACACTCCGGTGGCGTCGGGGTCCAAAGTCCCGGCGTGACCGACACGCTTCTGTCCGTAGAGCGTGCGCAGCTTCCCGACGACATCGTGCGACGTCCATCCCGCGGGTTTGTCGACGACGGCGACTCCGTCGATCACGGCGTCATCCCGACGAACCGGGCACGACGGTCAGGACGGGAGGGTGGCGGCGACGCGGCGGACGATGGCGTCGATGTCGTCGGACGTGGTGAACCCCGCGGCGAACCGGTGACCACCCCCGCCTTCGGACTGGGCGATGGCGCAGACATCGACGTCGCCGAGCGACCGGAGGCTCACCTTGAAACTGCCGTCGGGCTCCTCCTTCAGGACGCACGAGACCTCGGCCTCGCTGGTGCGCCGTACGAGGTCGATCAAGCCCTCGGTCTCCTCGAAGGTCACGCCGTGGGTATCGAGATCGCGCTGTCTGACCGCCACCCAGACGAAGCGGTGTTCCCGGTCGAGCGTCGCCCGGCCGAGCAACTCGCCCACGAGCTTGAGGTAGTCGAAGCGGTGCTCCTCGAACAACGACCGGTTGAGCCGGGCCAGCGGCACGCCGTAGCTGACGAGGTGCCCGGCGATGTCGAAGACCTCCTCGGTGGTCGTTTCGTACTGGAAGCGGCCCGTGTCACACACGATGCCCGCGTACAGGCACTGGGCGACATCGGGGTCGAAGGCGAGGAAATCGGCCTGTTCGATCATCTGGTAGACGAGCACCGCCGTCGCGGCGGCGTCAGGGACCACCACGTTGATCGTCCCGTAGCGGTCGTTCGACGCGTGGTGGTCGAGCACGATGAGCCGGTCGGCCGCCTTGGCCGGGTCGACGAGGTCGCCGAGACGGTTCAGCGATCCGCAATCGAAGGTGACCATCACCTCCGGGTGCTCGGGAAACTGGTCGGGCGGCGTCAGGAGGTCGAGCCCCGGCAGCTCCTGGTAGTGGGGTGCCACCACGAACGGCTCCGAGAACGACGCCACCGACTCACGACCGGATGCCCGCAGGGCGTGGTGCAGCGCGAGCATCGATCCGAGGGCGTCGCCGTCGGGGGTCACGTGGCAGGCGAGCGCGACCGTCGATGCGGAGTCGATGGTTTCGATGACCCGGGTCAGATCGTCGCTCATGCTTCCTCGTCCCGGCCTTCCTCGTCCGGTCCGTCGTCCTCGTCGTGGAGATCGCGGATGATGCTGTCGATACGGCGGCCCTGTTCGATCGCCGGGTCGGGTTCGAAGGCCAGCCGGGGAACGTACTTAAGGCGGACCTCCCGTCCCAGCTTCGCCTGGAGGTGACGCCGGGCCGACGAGAGGGCATTCGCCGTCTCGGTGTGGTGTTCCTCCCGCTCGGCTGCTGTTTCATCGGTCACATCGACGGTCGTGTAGTAGACGCGGGCGTGTTTGAGGTCGGGCGACACGTCGACGCCCGTCACCGTCACCAGTTCGAGGCGGGGATCCGACATCCGCTCGAGCTCCTCGGCGAGGACCTCGCGGACCACCTCATTGACCCGGGCCGTGCGCGGATACCGCTCCATCAGTCGTCGGTGTCCAGGTAAGCGGTGTCGACGGAGAGGACCTCGATGTCAGGTGCGGCGAAGACGAACCGCTCGCACTTGGCGAGGATGTCGTCGAGTCGGCTCATCGTGTCGGCCACCGCCGCCACCCCGATCTGCGCTCGCTGCCACTGGTCGTGACAGCCGACCTCGGCGACCGATACCCGGTACTTCTGGCGCAGACCGTCGGTGATGGGCCGGATCGCCTTCCGCTTCGTCTTCAACGAACGGGACTGCGGGACGTGGAGGTCGTAGAAGGTGGCACCAACGTGCACATGCCCATTCTTTCACTGCCGAACTTGGGACTTTGACTGCGTCATGGCAGCAGCAGAGGTCCCAAGTTCACATCAGGTCACCGGGATCTCGCGCTCCTCGTAGGTCTCGATGATGTCGCCTTCCTTGAGGTCCT
>CAZTOV010000005.1:0-57614 GCA_964615175.1 uncultured Burkholderiales bacterium | reverse complement strand
GCGGCCCCAACGGTCTCCTGGACCCCCGGCTTCAATCCCTCCCGTCCGGCCAGACCGGACCGGGCACCCATGGATTCTTTGGAGGGGTCGCCCCCTTATCGGGGGTCGGGAAGGCAAAGTTCGGCAGCATCTCGGGACGCCTGGCGTAGGCGGGCGAAGTGCCTACTTGGCGCGAAGGTCACGGCTAAGGTGACGGCGAGTTTCCGGCGCGCGGAGCCGGTGGATCGACGGCGAGGGGGGACGAGCGCGTGGCGAAGGCGTCGACATCTCGCAAGACCCGCCGCACGCAGACCTCCGGGAAGACACGGCGGAAGCGGGCCAAGACCTCGGGCCGTAAGCGCAAGGCGGTCGAGCCCGAAGCGCTCGACCCTGTGATCTCCGTCCGAGGCGTCACCAAACGTTTCGGCAGCCACACCGTCCTCTCCGACGTCACCTTCGACATCCCCGAGGGCAAGGTCTCGGCGATCATGGGTCCGTCGGGCACCGGAAAGTCAGTGCTGCTCAAGAACATCATCGGGCTCCTCCAGCCGGAGGCCGGCGAGATCATCATCGACGGCACCAACATCGTCGGACTCCCCGAGAAGCAGCTCTACGAGGTGCGCCGGAAGCTCGGAGTGCTGTTCCAGGACGGTGCCCTCTTCGGCTCCCTGAACGTCTACGACAACATCGCCTTCCCCCTGCGCGAACACACTGACAAGGGGGAGGACGCGATCAAGACGATCGTCCACGAGAAGGCCGAGATGGTCGGGCTCATGGACCATCTCACGAAGCTCCCCGGCGAGATCTCCGGCGGGATGAAGAAGCGGGCCGGGCTCGCCCGGGCGCTGTCGATGGATCCCGAGATCGTGCTCTTCGACGAACCCGACTCCGGGCTCGACCCCGTCCGGGTGGCGTACCTCGACCACCTCATCCGCGAAACGCAGGAGAAGACCGGCGCCACCTTCGTGGTCATCACCCACAACATCGCGTCGGTCATGCGGATGGCCGACTACATCGGTGTCCTCTTCCGGTCGAAGCTCGTGCGGTTCGCCTCGAAGGAAGCGATGAAGGCGGATCCCAACCCGGTGCTCCGGCAGTTCCTGGGCGGCTTGCCCCGTGGCCCCATCGGGATGGACGAGATGGCGGTGGGCGAGGACGAGGAGTGGTCGGAGGAGGACTTCGAGGACGTCGAGATCATGACGGTGTGACGGGTGGCGACCCCGACGACCAGCGCCAAGACACGAGGGAGGTGACCCCGGGGTGAACAACAAGGTCGGCACCGTCGTCCGCGAGACCGGCAACATGTTCGCCATTGCCCTCGAAGGGATCCGGGCGACGCCCCGGGTCCATCTCTGGTGGCGCGAGTACCTCGATCAGTCGTGGTTCATCGCCAAGGTCACCACGCTGCCGGTCATTCTCGTGTCGATCCCCTTCGGCATGGTCATCGCCCTGCACGTGGGGAGCTTCGCCCGCCAGCTCGGCGCCGAGTCCGGTACCGGCGCTGCCATGGTCCTCGCCATCGTCCGCGAGGCGGCTCCGGTGGCGACGGCGCTGCTCATCTCCGGTGCCGGCGGTTCGGCGATGACCGCCGACCTCGGATCACGCAAGATTCGTGACGAGATCTCGGCCCTCGAGGTGATGGCGGTGAACCCCATCCACCGTCTGGTCACCGCCCGACTCTGGGCCGCCGCCACCATCGGGATCCTGCTCGTCTCGCTGGTCTCGGTCGCGGGCATCGCCGGCGGCTTCTTCTTCAACGTGGTGGTGCAGGACGTGACCGCCGGCGCCTACTTCTCGGGCTTCAGCCAGCTCGTCCAGCTCGCCGACCTGTGGTCGTCGTTGGCCAAGGCGTTCGTGTTCGGGTTCATCGCCGCCATGGTCGCCTCCTACATGGGTCTCTACGCCAAGGGCGGCCCCAAGGGAGTCGGGGACGCCGTCAACCAGGCGGTGGTCCTGACCTTCGTGCTCATCTTCATCGCCAACTCGGTGATGAGCCTCCTCTACTTCGCCCTCGTCCCCCAGAAGTTCTGACCGATGAGGAGCGGACGATGACGCGCAGCGCTGCTCTTCCGGTCACCGGTGGGATGTCGGCGGATCAGTAGATGGCCTCCCCGCTCTCACCCGTCGTCACTGCGGCGCACCGCCTCGGCGACGCCTTCGAGGAGGTGGGCCGCCAGCTCCGCTTCTACCTGAAGGTCCTCTGGGCCATTCCGACCCAGCTCTTCACCCGGCTGCGGTACTTCAGCGTGGTGTTCGCCCTCGTGAGCGACATCACGATCGGCGTGGGCGCGTTCGTCATCGGGGGCGGGATGATCGTCGTGATCTTCTCGATGGCGTTCTTCACCGGCACCGAGGTGGGTCTCCAGGGCTTCAAGGGCCTCGAGCAGCTCGGGGCTCAGGCATTCACGGGCCTGGTGTCGTCGTGGGCCAACACCCGAGAGGTCACACCGCTCATCGCCGGGATCGCCCTCGCCGCCCAGGTCGGCGCCGGGTTCACCGCCGAGCTGGGGGCGATGCGCATCTCCGACGAGATCGACGCTCTCGAAGTCATGAGCGTCCCGACGCTCGTCTATCTCGTCGCCACCCGCGTCGTCGCCGCCCTCATCACCATCGTCCCGCTCTATCTCATCGCCCTGTTCGCGTCGTTCTTCGCCACCGAGCTGATCACCACGCAGTACTTCGGGCTGTCCCAAGGCGTCTACGACCACTATTTCAAACTGTTCTTACCGGTGATCGACATCGTCTACTCGCTCATCAAGGCCATGGTCTTCGCCGTCGCCGTGGCCCTCATCCACTGCTACTACGGCTACCACGCCACCGGCGGTCCCGCCGGCGTGGGCGTGGCGGTCGGCCGAGCCATCCGGCTCTCGATCGTCACCGTCGTGATCCTGAATCTCGTCCTCTCGCTGGTGATGTGGGGAGGCGGCAACACGGTGAGGATCGCCGGATAGGCATGCGACCGTCCGAGCGCTCGTTCCTCATCCTCACCGGCCTCGTGGTGTCGATCTTCCTCACCGGATCGACCGTGGTCGCCGTCCTCTACGCCTCGGGCACGTTCGACGACGTCTACGAAGTGAGCGCCCGATTCGGGAATGCCGGCCAGGGTCTGATCAAGGACTCCGACGTGAAGATCCGCGGCGTGAACGTCGGCGAGGTCGAGTCCGTCGAACTCGACGACGCGGGACGGGCTCTGGTGACGTTGCAGATCCGCGGCTACGAGAAGATCCCGGTCGGCTCCCGAGCCCTCGTGCGACCCAAGACACTCTTCGGCGAGAAGTTCGTCGACATCGAGGTTCCCGACACATCCGCCGGGGAACCGGTGCTCGAGGACGGCGACGAGATCGAGAGCACCGTCGGGAGCATCGAGCTGGAGCGTGTGCTCGTGACCGCTGAAGAGCTGCTCGATTCGGTGCGCCCCGCCGACCTCGCCGTGATCCTCGACACCCTCGCCGGTGCCGTAGACGGCCAGGGTGAGCGCATCCGGCGGCAGATCCAGAACTGGTCGGAGGTGGCGGCCGTGTTCGCGAAGCACGACGCCGATACCCGCCAGTTCCTCGACGACTTCGAGACGCTCTCCGGCGCGTTCGACCGGGTGGGCGACGACATCGTGGCGACCACCCGGAGCCTCAACGAGGCGCTTCCGCCCCTCAACGAGCGCGGCGACAAGCTCGCCGATCTCCTCGACGACGCCGCGGACGTGTCGCGACACCTCGCGGAGGTGCTCGAAGAGGTCCAACCCACGCTCGAAAAGATGGTGACCGAGGGTGGGAAGACCATTCAGGTGCTGCATGACAACCGTGAGCAGGTGCCGAAGCTCGTGGTGGCGCTTCGTGACTTCGCGAAGATCCTCGCCCAGGCAGGCGTCTACGAAGGCAACTTCCTGCAGCACGACAACGGAGCCATTGCCGGGACCATCAAGTTCGTGCTCGACCAGGCCACCCTGGTCAACCTGGCCTGCGCCCTCTCCGAGACGAGTGAAGCCTGCACGCTCGGCCGGGCTCTCCCCGGCGTCGACCTCGGCGCCGGGGGAGTGGCATCGACGGAATCGACGAGCGAAGCGGCGCCAAGCGGCAGATCGGCAACCGAGGGGTCTACGGCGGTCGTCGACGTCCTGAGCCAGGTGGTCTTCGGCATGCCCGCGCACGCGTTCGCGGGGTTGGGAACACCATGATCCGGCTCGCCCTCAAGCTGGTGGGCTTCACCGCGGTCTGTCTGGCCTTCACGGCCTGGCTGGCCTTCACCATCGGCAACATCGACCCCTTCGCCGACCGCTACTCCCTCTCGGCGACGTTCGACGACGTCACCGGCCTGCTCGAGAACGACAACGTCAAGGTCGCAGGCGTCGTGGTGGGCAAGGTCACCGGCATCGGCGTCGAGGACGGCAAGGCTGTCGTCGACTTCGAGGTCGACGACTCGGTCGACCTCCCGAGCGACACCGAGACCGCCGTCCGGTGGCGCAACCTGCTGGGCCAGCGATACGTCTACCTCTTCCCGGGCGACGCCGGCACGACGCTCGAGGGCGGAGACCACATCCCGCTCGACCGCAGCCGGCCCATCGTCGACCTGGGCGAGTTGTTCAACCGGCTCGGGCCGGTGCTGCAGTCGATCGACCCCGAGCAGGTCAACAACTTCCTTCTCGCGTTCACGGGCGCCCTCGAAGAGGGAAACGACGAGCTGTTGGGCGCCACCATCTCCGATCTGGGCACGTTCGCCGAGGCCTTGGGCAGCCGCGATGAGGCCATCGGTCGGATGGTGAGCAACCTGGCGTCGGTCACCGACGCCCTCGTGGCTCGTGACGAGCAGCTACGAACCATCCTGGACAACGTCACGGACCTCGCCGCGACGTTCAACGAGAACACCGACGTCGTCGAGCGGACCGTGGTCGATCTCGGTGGCTTCTCCGAGGCGCTCGGCAAGCTCCTCGCGCAGAACCGACCCGGAATCGACCGCATCCTGACCCGCGTGGGCGAGGTCGTCGACGTCGTCGACGACCGTTTCGACGAACTCGAGACGACCGTCGTCAACCTCGACGACCTCAGCCTCGCGCTCTACAACGCCTCCCGCTACGGGGAGTGGCTCAACCAGTGGATCCCGTGCAGCGTGATCGACGTCGACGGCCCCGAGGGCCCGATTCCGCCGTTCGACGGCAGCGCCAGCTGCACGAGCCAGACCACCGGTGACGGCGAGGCTGCGGCCCGCACGCCACCCAACGAACTCGCCGAGATCCTCGGAGCCGTCACCGGCGCAGCGGACCCGGGGGCCGGAGACTGATGGAGCTCAAGTCGTTCCGCGACGCCAACCCCTACCTGATCGGGGCGATCTCGGTGGCAGCGATCGCCGGTTCGGTGGCGCTTGCCTTCGCGGTGGGGGTCTTGAACCTGCTCGAAGACACGTACCGGGTGACGGCGGTGGTGGCGGACTCAGCGGGAATCACCTCGGGCGACGACGTCCGGGTCGCAGGCGTGAAAGCAGGACGGGTCACCAGCGTCGAGGCCAATCGCGAAGAGGGCAACGTGACGCTCGAGCTGGCGGTCAACTCCGGTATCGATCTCGGCCCCAACACCGAAGCCGAGGTGACGCTCGAGACGCTTCTCGGCACCAAGTACGTGCGCCTCAGCGGTCCCGTGCAGGAACCCTTCCTCGAGGACGGCGCGGTCATCCCGATCGAGCGGACCCGCGTGCCGTTCGACGTGTTCGAGCTGAGTCGGATCGGCACCGAGGCCATCCAGGAGACCGACACCGAACGACTCAATCTCTTCGTCGACCAGCTCGCGACCGTGAGCGAGGACCGTCGTCAGGATCTCCAGAACCTGTTGGAGGGCCTCCGGGACGTCGCCGGGGAGGTCAACGACCGCGAGGACGACCTCCAGCGCCTCTTCGAGCGGGTCGAGACGATCTCGGGAACGCTGGCCGAAAAGGACCGGGTCCTCGTGCGGCTCCTCGACCAGTCGCAGGGCGTCCTCGACGTCCTCGAGCAGCGCCGGCAGGCGTTCTCCGACGGACTCGAGGGCACCGAGACCCTCACCGCCCAGCTGGCGTCGCTCACCACCGAGTTCGAAGCCGTCATCGACAGCCTCCTCGACACGGTCCACGAAACGGCCACCATCCTCGATGAGCGCCAGGAGGACCTCGACCGGGCCCTCGCCTACATCGGCCCCGGGACGCTGGGCCTGGCCCAGGCGGTCAACCACGGCCCGTGGGCCGACATCTTCGCCGACGTGAGTCCGAGCGACCCCTCGGAGCAGCAATGACCCGCGGCGCCCGCATCCGGCTCACCGCGGCGGCGTTCGCGCTCACCCTCGTCGCCGGGAGCTGCTCCGTGCTCCCGGGCGGGGGTGGCGGCACCGGAGTCACGGTGTTCTTCGAGCGGGCCGTCTCCCTCTTCGAGGGGTCCGAGGTCCGGGTGCTGGGGCTTCCGGCCGGGACGGTCGACGATGTCGAGGTCGTCGGCGATCAGGTGCGGGTGGAGATCACCGTCGACGACGATGTGCCCGTCCCCGCCGATGTCCAGGCCACCATCGTCCCCCTTTCGCTCATCGGGGAGCGATACGTGCAGCTCTTCCCGGCCTACACGGGTGGCCCTCGCCTCGAGGACGGGGCCGTGATCCCGCTGGAGCGCACCACCGTGCCCGTCGAGGTCGACGAAGCCCTCCGCGCCCTCCGTGACTTCCTCGACGACCTCAACCCCGACGGCAGCCGGCGCCTCACCGAGAACTTGGCCTCCGACCTGGACGGTCAGGGCGAGACGATCAACGACACGATCCGGGAGATCGCCGACGTCACCCGCGACTTCGGGGCCAAGAGCGAAGAGCTGGGCCGGATCATCGACAACTTCGACGACTTCACCCGCACGCTCCTCACCCGCGAGGACCAGATCGGCGAGGTGCTCGACGACTTCGCCGTCGTGACGGGCGTGCTCGCCGAGGAGCGCGACCGCCTCGGCAACATCGTCACGAACCTGGCTACCTTCGCCGCCAACGCCAAGGACCTGGTCGACGAGCACGGTGAAGATCTCGGCGACGACCTCGAGGTGCTCGAGCACGTGGCCCAGGCCATCCGGGCGAACATCGACTCGGTCGACCAGCTCTTGGCGGCCGGGCCGATCACGGCGAGCGGCCTGAAGGAGGCCGTGGACACCGACAAGCGCGTCGTCGACCTCCGCGACTCCGGGCTCTTCGAGCAGGACGACGGCGGCGAGGCCCTGAGCGCGTCCGGCGCGCCCAGCCAGTCGGAAGGCGAGGGTACCGACAACGGGCGGGACGACGAAGATCCCGAACCGCCGGTTCCCGAGTCGCCGTTCGGTCCCCTCGACGACCTCCTACGGGAGTTGACCGACACCGGCGCCGGGCCACTCGACGTCGCGTCCAGTTACGAGCGTCGGTCGCATAACGGCGACGACCCCGGGTTCGCAGCGGACATCCTCGACCTGTTCGGTGGCTTCGCCCGAGCGGTCACGGGGGTCGTGTGATGGGCCGCGTCGCACGCATCGTCTGGGCGCTGGTGGGCGTCGTCGCGCTGATGGCCGGCGGGTTCGGGGTGCGCGAGTTCCTCAGCGCCGACGGCTACCGCCTCGCCGCCGAGTTCGACGACGTCGGCGACCTCGTCGAACGCCATTCCGTCCAGATCGCCGACGTCCGCGTCGGCGAGGTCACCTCCATCGACCTCACCGACGACTTCCGCGCCCGCGTCACGATGCGTATCAGCGACGGTATCGACGTTCCGGTGGGCACGACCGCGGTCCTACGCACCACCAGTCTTCTCGGCGAGAAGTTCATCGAGTTGCGGCCACCGTCGGAGGAGGCGATGGTCGATGGGCCGTACCTGGCCGCCGGAGAGACCATCGAGGACAGCGAGGCCGCACCCGAGCTGGAATTCGTCGCCGATACCGCCATCGAGCTGCTCGGCGCCGTCGAAGCGAGCGACCTCGCCACGCTCATCGACGCCGGAGGCATCGGCTTCGGAGGCCAGCGCGAAGAGTTCCGTTCGCTCGTGAACAGCCTCGGGACGATCAGCGGGACCCTCGCCGAACGCTCCGACCAACTCGTGCGGATCATCGACCACCTCGACGGGGCGGCCGGCCAACTGGCCTCGGGCACGGGCAGTCTCCGCGATGCCCTCGGTCATCTCGCCGAGACCACGGGCCTGCTGGCCGAGAACCGTGACCGGGCGGTCGAGGCCCTCGAGCAACTCTCACGCCTGGCGACGGCCCAGAACACCGTCGTGGTCGAGCACTTCGACGAGGTGAACACGCAGATCAACCAGGTCGACGACATCCTCGCCCAACTCGCCGACCGTCAGGACGACATCGACTCCCTCCTGGTGTGGTTGAAGCGGTTCGTCGTCACCATCCCCGACGTGATCCCCAACGATTTCACCACCGTGTTCCAGCACGGCGTGTTGCGGGGGAGTGAAGGCGACTGATGGATGAAGACCGAACGATGACGCGAAACGCTGCTCGGACGGCCGCTGGTGGGGCAGGGGCCCCGCCACAACCCCCGCCGGAACCAGAGGTTCCGACGGGGACCCCGGATGTTGTCGGAGCCGACGAGATGTCGGCGGGTCAATAGCATGTTGCGCCGACGCGTCGTCGTGAACCTGGCCGTCTTCGCCGCCGTGGCGATCGCCTTCGTGGTCTGGGCGGCCACGAACCTGGTGACCGTCGACTTCATCGAAAACCCCTACGAGGTGACCGCCGACTTCGAGAACGCCATGGGCGTCCTCCCCAACGCCGAGGTCACGTATCTCGGCACCCAGGCGGGTGGAGTCGCGAGCGTCGAGCGCGCCGAAGGCGCGGTTCGCATCACGATGAAGCTCGACAACGATGTCCGCATCCCCGCCGACGCCACCGCTCACATCTTCCGCAAGAGCGCGCTGGGCGAGCAGTTCGTCGACTTCCAGAACCCCGAGAAGGTGAAGCCTGACGGCCCCGTGCTCGAGGGAGGCGACCACATCCCCATCGAGCGGACCACGATTCCGATCGAGTTCGCCGACACGTTGCGCTCGGCCGAGGCGCTCCTCGAGTCGATCGACCCCCAGGACTTGGGCATCATCACCCGCGAACTGGCCGTGGGTCTGCAGAACCGGGAGGACGACCTGCGGAGCCTGATCGTGGAGGGCGACCGCCTGTCGCAGACGTTCGCCGAGCGCACCGACACCCTCGACCGGTTGGCGTCCGCCAACACCCGCCTCACCCGGGTCTTCGCCGAGCACTCCGACTCGTTGGTGGCGGCGCTGGAGGATCTGCGGGCCGTGTCCCAGAGCCTCGGTAAGGCGTCCGACGACATCGGGCCCCTCCTCGACGACGGCGCCGAGGTCTTCGCGGACCTGGTTCCCGTGGTCCGCGATCACCGTGACAGCCTGGTGTGCGTGTTCAACGCCGTCGACGACGTGCTCGACGTGAGCACCACCGACGCCGACCTGGAGGACCTCGAGACGCTGTTGACCGATTTCCCCGTCGCCACCGAGCGACTCCAGACCGTCCTCGACTTCGAGAAGGGCCCCGACAGCCGCGTGCACCAGTGGGTGCGGGTCGACATCACCGACAGCGCGGAGAACGAGGCCGAGGACTTCAACCCGAACAAGGAGACGCCGCCGCCCCAACCCGAGATCTCGGCCTGCGACGTCGAATTCGCCAGCACGTCGGAACCGGGGGCGGAAGAGCCCGACGCCCCGAGCACGGGGCCGACCCCGGCGACGGGCGGCATGCTGGCCGCCTCGGGGGGCCTCGGTCTCCTGGTGCTCGCAGGACTGGTGGCCCTCATCCGCCCCCGCCGCCTGTCTTGAGATGAGAAGCGTGTGAGCGAGCAGGACGACCCATCACCCGGCGCCGACGACTGGTCTACCTCGAAGCCGGAGTCCCTTCGGGAGCGAGCTGAGACCGTCAGGACCCGCCCCGACGCGCCCACGCGCCGAACGGAGGAGAGGTCAACCGAGCCGCGCGTGCGGAGGCTGTTCACGCGTCCAAGGCTCGTGATCGGGCTCGCCGCCGCCCTCGCCGTCGCGGTGCCCCTGGTCGGGGTGTTCGCGTTCCTGTGGCAGACCGCCGAGGACGGCCAGGGCGAGCTGGCCGCTGCTCGCCGGACCGCCGGGACGTTCGCCGAACGCTTCCTCACCGTCGACTCGGAGAACCTCGAGCGCACGCGCGAGGGGGTCCTCGAGCTGTCGACGGGCGCGTTCCGGCGCAACTACGAAGAGGCGCTCGAGACGGGGCTGTTCGAGGCCATCCTGAGCCTGGGCCGCACGCGGACCGAAGCGACGATCGAAGAGATCTTCGCCGGTGATCTCGACCAACGGGCGGCACACGTGATCGTCCAGGCCGAGGTGGTGTCGCGTACGGTCGACGCGGACGGGAACGAGCAGCCCCCTCGGGTGCTCGAGCTGTACCTCGAGCTGGACCTGGTGAAACAGAGCGAGGGCTGGCTGGTCGACAACGTGCGCAACCTGCCCTTCGGCGCCGCTGGTGAAGGCTCGGGTGCCCGGGGGTAGCGGCCACCGGGGTTCGATCTGCTAGACACCGGGGCGGCCATCATCCACCATGCCTTCCTGAGACCAGAGATACGACGGACATGAGCGCTGCCGACGACGACGCCCTCGAGGCGGAGGACCTCGACGACGAGGACCTCGACGACGACAAAGAAGAAGACGAAGACCTCGACGAGGAGGACCTCGACGAGGATTTCGACGCGGACGGCTACGACGCGGACTACATCCCTGACGACGACGAAGAAGACGAGGACGACGACATCGACTCCACCACCGCCACCAAAGAGACCAGCGAGGAAGAAGAAGACGAGGAGTCGGACGACGAGAGCGCCGTCATCGACCTCGAAGACGAGGAAGAGGATCCTGACGAGGTCGAGCAGTCACTCGACGTGATCCTCGAGCAGCAGATGAAGTCCGAGGACGACGACGAGGCCGAGGAAGAAGAGCCCACGCCGAAGAAGCGCAAGAAGGCTCCCAAGAAGAAGATCCCGGCCAAGCAACCCGGCGAGTTCACCTGCCGTTCCTGCTTCCTCGTCAAGCACCCCAACCAGCTCGCCGACGAGAAGGCAGTCCTCTGCAAGGACTGCGTGTAGAGACACAGTGTGTGAGCGTCCAGTCGCGCTCGCCCAGCTGCGACGCGCCCACTGTCGGGGCCGAACAGTCATTGCATGACCAGCGAGGGTGTGCGCATCGCAGCTCGCCGTGCGACGAAGTCGCCGAGCGAGCGTGGCTGGACGCTCACACTCGGTCGTGGTGCCAGACCGCCGGCCGGTGGCGCCGACCCCTGGGCGCGCGACCGCGACCGGCCTTGCCGCGGTGTAGGCGGACTCTCGGAGGACGACTTCGGCCCTTGTTTCCAGACGAGTCAAGACTCGTCTGGAAACGGCGCCGAGCGGAGGACGAGGAGAGTCCGCCTACACCGCTCATCTGTCTCGACCAAGCCGCGCGCTCGGGAACAAGGGGAGGGGGGAGTAGGGTTCGGGCCGATGTACCGGCACATCCTGGTGGGGACCGACGGGTCCGAGACGGCGGCCGATGCCGTGCGCCACGCCGCCACACTCGCGGCGGCAGGAGGCAGCCGCCTCACGGTGCTCTCGGTCTTCAACGAGCCCGATATCTCCAACGCGCAGACGGTCCGGAAGGACGTCCCCGAGGATCTCCAGTGGGCGGTCACCGGCGTGGCCCAGGCGGAGGAACGAGCCGCCGACGGCACCACGATCGCCCGCGAGCTGGGCGCCGATGCCCAGTCCCGGGTCGAGCGGGGTGAGGCAGCCGACATGATCATCAAGGTTCTCGAGACCGGTGACTTCGATCTCGTCGTCGTCGGTTCCCGAGGACTCAGTTCACCCACCCGCTTCATCCTCGGCAACGTCCCCGATGCCATCAGCCACCACGCACCCTGCGACGTCGCCATCATCCACACCGCCGACTGACGTGCCGACAGCCCAGAGGCGGGCACGACGAGTTCGCCGTCTGCGTCGTCTGGCGTCGCCGATCGCCACCGGGCTGGTCCTCGCCCTCGCCTTCGAGCCGTTCGGATGGTGGCCACTCGCGCTGGTGGCGCCGATCCCACTCC
This sequence comes from uncultured Burkholderiales bacterium, assembly GCA_964615175.1. Lineage (GTDB taxonomy): Bacteria > Actinomycetota > Acidimicrobiia > IMCC26256 > JACPCJ01 > CAZTOV01. The sequence goes on along the minus strand of CAZTOV010000005.1, from coordinate 45,577 downwards.
TCATCGCCTGGACGGATTCGACCCCCCGCCGGGCCGCCGCCGACGCCTTCGTCGCCGGAGCCGTCTATTTCGGGATCCTCGTGGCGTGGACCTGGTTCTTCGGCGCCGTCGCCTACCTCCCCTTTGTGGGCGTGCTCGCCGCCTACTGGGCCGTCACGGGCGCGGTGGTGGGTCTTTACGCCACCCGTGGAGTGCACAGTCCCTGGGTGGTCGCCTCGGTCTGGGTGCTCCTCGAAGCGCTCCGCGGCCGGTTCCCGTTGGGTGGATTCTCGTGGGGCGAGGTCGGCTACGCGTTCCACGACGTCGCCGCCATGCGCTCCGTGGCGGCGTGGGGTGGAGTGCTGGCGGTGTCGTTCGTAGCGGTGCTCTTCGCCGGGTACGGGGCCCGCCTCTTCGCAGCGTTGAGCGAAGTCCGCGCGTCGGGATCCGGAGGTGTCGCATCGGCGATCCGGCGTCCGGCCCTCGCGCTGGCCGGGATCGCCGCCGTCGTCGCGGCCGCCCACGTGGGTCTCCCTGGGACCGACCCGGGAGCGTCGCTGCGGGTCGGCATCGTGCAGGGGAACGCCCTCAACCGGGATCTCACGCTCGAGGAGCGCCGGGCCCGCTACCTGCCCACCCGTCATTTCGAGCTGGCCGAGAGCCTCGAGGGTCCCCTCGACCTGGTGGTGCTGCCCGAGTCGAGCCTGGACGAGGACCCTCGCGGTGATCGGTTCCTCGAGGCGAACCTTCGGGAGACGGCAGTGCGCCTCGATGCCCACGTGCTCGCCAACGCGGCCGTGGAGATCGAAGACGGGCGCCGCCTCCACAACACGAATTTCCTCTACGGCCCGGCGGGCGCCCTCGAGGCGACCTACATCAAGCAACATCTGGTGCCCTTCGGTGAGTACGTACCCGGGCGATCGTTCCTCGAGGGCCTCATCGACGAGCTGGAGCAGATCCCCCGAGATCACGCCCCCGGCGACGAGCGGCGGATCTTCGACGTCGACGGCGTGCCGGTGGCGAACCTCATCTGCTTCGAATCGGCGTTCACCGAGATCTCCCGTGCGTACGCCGACGACGGAGCCCAGGTGCTCATGGTGTCCACGAACAACCGATCGTTCCGCCGATCAGCCAACTCGGCGCAGCACATCGGCATCGGTCAGATGCGGGCCGCCGAGACGGGGCGGCCCCTCGTGCACGCCGCGATCTCGGGGAGGAGCGCCTTCATCGATCACGAGGGACAGGTGCTCGAGACCACCCGCCTCTTCGAGGAGGCCACGTTGGTTCGCAGCGTCGAGGGCAGGACGGGCTCGACGCCGTATGTGGCCCTCGGCGACTGGATCCTGATCCTGAACGGCCTCGTCCTCGTGGGGGCGGCCCTCCACCTGGCGCGGGCCGAGCGGGGGATCCGATTCGCCGGTCTGGGTGCCTCCTCGTAGACTCAACTCCTGAACGGATCGGGGGAAGCCGTTCGACTTCGACCCACCCGCCGCGTTCGCGCCACCGGTCGGCTGGCCCCGTACCCGCCCACGATCGACAACGGAGGCCCGTCGTGACCGAGAACGGTCAAAAGCCCACGATCCAGCGCGCGGTCGAGGTGGCCGTGTTCGCCCCCATCGGATTCGTGCAGTTCGCCAAGGACATGGTCCCGCCCCTCATCGAGCAGTTCGTGACCCGGGGCCGCTCACGCGTCGGGGAGCTACAGGAACAGGTCGAGAACCAACTCGGCCAGGCCCGGATCCTCGGCCAGTTCGCCGTGTCGCAGGGATCCGAGCAGGTCCGGCGCCAGGTCGGTTCGACGCTGACCGAAGCTCGCCAACGGGGTGAGCAGGCAGCTCGTGTCGCCGGCATCCACCGCGATGACGAGCCGACGACACCCGCACCGCCGGCCAAGACCGAGGCCGCACCCGCGGCCGCCGGGGCCAACGGCAACGGCGCCCAGGCCGGCGCCGACTCCTCCAGCCTGCCCATCCCCGACTACGACGAGCTGTCCGCCTCGCAGGTCGTGGCGCGGCTCTCCGGCCTCAGCGACGACGACCTCGAGGCGATCCGCGACTACGAGAGCAGCCAACGCCAACGCAAGACCATCCTCACGAAGATCGACCAGCTCACCTCCTGACGGGAGGTCGAGGCCGTCGATGGAGGGATGCCGGCTCGCCGACGCTTCCGACGTCGGCCGGATCAGCGAGATGGCGCGTGCACTCCGTGAGGAGATCGGCGACATCCGGGGCGGACCACTCTGGGCACAGCGCGAGGGCTTGGCCGAGCCGCTCGAGGAGCACTACGAGCAGCTCCTGTCCCGCGACAACGCCCGAGTCGTCGTCGGCACCATCGACGACGTGGTCATCGGCTTCGGCGTCGGCGTGCTCGACCGACTCCACTCCGGCGACACGCTCGGCGTCATGACCGACCTCTACGTCGAGCCCGAGGCCCGGGAGATCGGGGTGGGGGAGGAGATCGCCAACACCCTCCTGGCCTGGTTCGACGAGTCGGGCTGCATCGGCGTCGACGCCTGGGCGCTCCCTGGGCACCGCATGACCAAGAACTTCTTCGAGGACCAGGGGTTCGTGTCGCGGGGGATCGTCGTCCACCGCAACCTGAGTGACAAACCACTCGAATCGGACAACGACGAGGTCTGATGCCGGGGGAGCGGCAGCGCGGTCCCGACGTGGCCGTCGGCGGGATCGTGGTCCACGACGGAGGCCTCCTGCTGGTGCGCCGCGGGCGCCCGCCCGGAATGGGCCAGTGGTCGGTACCGGGAGGCCGGGTCCGGGTCAGTGAAACACTCCACGAAGCCGTGGTGCGCGAGGTCGCCGAGGAAACCGGGCTCGAGGTGGCCGTCGACCGCTTCGTGGGCTGGACCGAGCGTCTCGGGGGCGACGACGGCCGCCATTTCGTGATCCTGGACTTCCTCGCCCTGCCCGCCGACCCCGAACCGCGCCCGTCGCCCGCCGACGATGCGGCGGAGGCGCGCTTCGTCGACCTGGCCGACGTCGCCGAGTACGACCTCGTGGAGGGCCTCTACGACTTCCTCGTCGAGGCGGCCATCATCGACTCGACCCGCACCGTCGAGTGGTGAGATCCGCCGGTGTCCGCCGGCAATCCCCTAAGTTCCGTCACCGTGACGCAACCCACCCGGACGCAGGATCGCCGCTGCCGGTGGTGTGGGGCGCCGTTTCCGGTCGAACCCGGCCCGGGACGTCCCCAGGACTACTGCCGGCGCAGCCACCGCCAGCGCGCCTACGAAGCGCGGCGCCAAGCCGGTGCCCGTGGCCTCGCCGCCGACGAGGCCATCATCGGCGCGGCTGACTGGGAACGCCTCCGCGACGCCCTCTACATCCTCGAGACCGGCATCGAGGACGCCCGCCGGGACCTGACGTCGGCCCGCACCAAGGCCGACCTCGAGAACGCCCTCGAGGACCTCATCCGGGCCGCCACCGAGGCCCTTGAAGCCCGGGTGGAGCCGCGGGCGCTTTCCTGACAACGCCTGTTCCTGGCAACGCCTGGGTGATCGCCACTGGAAGGAAGGCCGGCGGCGCCTGGGTGATCGCCACTACCGAGTGTGAGCATTCAGCCCTGGCTCGCACACGCCGGACTGCTCACACACTCGCTGGCCATCATCGGTCCGCTCCCGGGTGGTTGTGTGAGCAGCCGGCGGCGCTCACCGGGCGGGCTGAATGCTCACACGGATTATGTTCGCTGCCTGCGGCAGCGCCCATAATCCTCGTTATGTCAAGTTGGGATGGAATCGGGGTGTGGGGTCGATCGGGGCGGCTCCCCCTCCCGATCGCGCTCGTCGATCGTCTCGGGCGGGCCGGTGTCGGGCAGCGTGAACCAGAAGATCGCACCGCCAGCGGGCGCGTTCCTTACGCCGACGCTGCCACCCAGGCGCTCGACGCATGTCTGGACGAGGGCGAGACCCATCCCGCTCCCCTCGTAGTCGTCGTGGGCGTGGAGACGCTGGAACATCTGAAAGATCCGATCGTGGAACTGAGGTTCGATGCCGACGCCGTTGTCGACCACCTCGATCTGCCAGCCGTGAGCCAGGCGCAGCGCCCGGATCTCGATCGAGGGTGTCCGCCCCGGCGGTGTGAACTTGATGGCGTTCGACAGGAGGTTGAGGAACACCCGGTGCAGCAGTCCTGCGTCGGTCTGCACGCTGGGGAGGTCGCGTACCTCGACATGGGCAGCGCGCTCCTCGACGGCGACGCCGAGGTCGGTGAGGGCGTCGTCGACGACCGACGTCATCGAGACGTCGTCAACCTCGAGTGCGGTGCTCTGCACCCGCGACAGCGCCAGGAGATCCTCGAGCAGACCGCGCATTCGGGCGATGCCGTCGGTGATGAAGTCGATGTACTCGCGGGCATCCGGCGGAAGGGCGTCGGCGTGACGGTCCTCGAGGAGCCGGGCGAAGCCGGTGACCACGCGCAGGGGCTCGCGGAGATCGTGCGAGGCGACGTACGCGAACTGCTCGAGGGCCTCGTTCGACCGGCGCATCGCCTCCTCGGCCTCCCGCCGGTCGGTGATCTCGACCACGTGGGCCAGGAGGCGGTCGTCGCCGTCCTGGAGCGTCGGCAGTACCGAGACACTCAGGAGGGCCCAGACGCTCTCCCCGTTGGGACGGACGTAGCGCTTTTCGATCTGGTACGGGCGGTACGAGGCCGCGGCGGCATCTGCGTACCGCTCGCTCACGCTCAGGTCGTCGGGATGGGTGACATCCCGCCACGACAACTCGAGAAGTTGGTCGTGAGAGCGCCCCAGCATTCGGCACAGAGCCGGGTTCACCTGGAGGTAGCGACCCCCCGGCGTGCTGATCGCCATCCCGACGGGGGCACTCTCGAACGCCCGCCGGAAGCGATCCTCGCTCTCCTCGAGGGCCTGCGTGCGGGCCTCGAGCGCGGCGAGCGCTTCGCGACGCTCCGAGATGTCTCGGAGGAAGGCGTTGACCTGGAATCCGTCCCCGCGGGGCATGGGCCAGATCTCGAACTCCAGGGGAACTTCGTGCCCCTCGCGATGGAGGCCCTCCATTTCGAGTCGCCGGCGCATGACCGTCGACTGTTCCGTCTCGACGTAGCGCCGAAAGGCCTGGCGATGGCGCTCGCGATACCGCTCGGGCACCAGCGTCGTGTCGAGGGGGCGCCCGAGCATCTCATCACGCGTCCAACCGAAGACCGCCTCCGCCGCGTCGTTCCACTCGATGATGTGGCCTTCCTCGTCGGCGGCGACGAAGGCGTCGGCGGCGGTTTCGAGAACCAGCCGCAGGCTTGCCTCGCTGTCGCGCAAGGCGACCGTGCGGGCCTCGATCCGGTCCTCCAAGGTGCGGTTGCTGGCGAGCAGCTCCGAGGTCATCTCGTTGAACGCATTGGCCAGGTCGGCCGTCTCGTCGGACGTGTGGACCCGGGCGCGGATTTCGAGATCACCGGCGCGGACGGCGTGAGCGATGCCGGTCAGCTCACGCACGGGCCGGCTCAGCGATCTGCCCAGCCACCACACGAGCACGGCGACGATCGCAGTGGCGGCGGCGAAGCCGACGAGGAGCAGATCGCGGAGGCGGTCGACCGGAGCGAGGGCTTCGGCCCGGTCGATCTTGACCACCACTCCCCAGTCCACCTCGGGGATCACCCGGGTGGCGGCGAAGACGGTGTTCCCGCGGTAATCGACCGCCTCGTCGAAGACGTCCTCGGTGCCCTCGAGCGCCCGCAGCATCGGGAAGTTGCCGTCCTCCGCGGACAGGCGTCGGGTGAGGGCGGCATCCGGATCGGAGCGCACCGGGGTGAGGAAGACGGCGCCGTCGCCATCGGCCCGGGCGATCACGGTCTCGCCGGTGTCGCCCAACCCCGCCGTCTCGCCGACCAGGTCGAGCAGGAGCCCGAGCCTCTCCTCGACCACCACGACGCCGAGGAAGCGACCGTCGAGGACGAGCGGACCCACGAGGCGGAGCGCCGCACTTCCGTCGGCGCCTGTGACCACGTCGCTCACCCGAAGCCCCGTACTCCCCTGCTGCACGATGGCATCGGGGGCTGCCAGGGTGCGGTCGCCGCTCCCGGCCACCACGTCGCCGTCCGCGGTCACGACGAGGATGCGATCGATGCGCTGCGCTGAACGAACGGCGTCGTCGAGGATGGCGTCGGCGATGTCGAGCGCCGCCTCGTCGCCGTCGTCGAGGAACGCCGCCAACGACCGCCGGAGCTGGGTGCGACTCGTCACCTGTTGGAGGACCTCGAGTTGGCCCTCGAGGAAGGCCTCGATGCGGGCTTCCTGCACCGACGCCAGGGCCTCCACCCTGCTCAGAGCCTCGTCTCGCAGCGCGTCCCGCTGGCTGACGAACGCGAAGGCGCCGACGCCGGCGAGCGGCAGGAGCCCCACGATGGCCAGGGCGGCGCTCAGCTTCCGTCGAACGGTCCACCGCCACCGCTTCCGCATCACCGGCAGCGTAGAACGCTCACCAAGGCCGGGGGCGTTGGCCTGCCTGATCGTGCTCGGGCGTGGCGTCCGATCTGCCGGTATCCCTCCGTTTGCAGGGGTACGTGTTGTTCGCCCATTGCTTTACTCTCCGTGGCATGTCTGCCACGATAGGTGGGCTAGGGCAAGGAGGGGTCACCATGCCCGCAGGTCGTGTCCCGAAGACCGTGCTGGTGGTCGAAGACCACCAGAGCGACGTGCGCCTCCTCGAGTACGTGCTCGGGAACGACCGCGACGCCTATCTCCTCGATCGCGTCGACCGTCTCTCGGCTGCCCTCGAGTGGCTCCGCCGGCGGACGCCTGACGTGGTGCTCCTCGATCTCAACCTTCCCGACAGCCGGGGGGTCGACACGTTGGTGGTCCTGAGAACGCACGCCCCTCGGGTACCCATCGTCGTGCTCACCGGGCACGGGCCCGAAGAGGGCCCCCGTGCCTTGCGTTCCGGAGCGGGGGCCTACCTGGTGAAGGAAGACCTCCAACACGAGGGGCTGCGCACAGCGATCGATGCCGCCATCAATCGGCAGACCACCCTCAACGAGGTACAAGCGCCCGACCGACCCGTGAGGTGACATGCAACGCCCGCTGACCGTTCTGCTGGTGGAAGACAACCGAGCCGACGCCCGCCTGCTCACCGAGCTGCTCGACGCATCTCCGGTCGGAGACGTGAGCCACGTCGCGACCGCCGGTCGCCTCTCCCACGCGATCGCTCGGCTCGAGGCGAACGGCATCGACGTGGTGCTCCTGGACCTCGGACTCCCCGACAGCCAGGGCGTCGACACCGTCATCGCCGTCCGTCAGGCTGCGCCGCAGACGCCGATCGTCGTGCTGACGGGCCAGGACGACACCCTCGCTCCTCAGGCACTGCGCGCCGGGGCGCAGGACTACCTCGTGAAGGGCTCGTTCGGTGACGGGCTCCTCCTCCGCTCGATCAGGTACGCGGTCGAACGCCAACTCCTGCTGGAACGGCTCGAGGCGCAGCGAATCCACGAGCGACGCGACCGCGATCGACGCCTCCTCGACGCTCTCTCCGGTTCCGAGGACGCCGTCGGACGAGAACTGCTCGGGCGCGGCGGACTCGAAGCCGAGCACCCCCAGCTCTTCGAACAGCTCTTCGAGCACTACCGGATGCTGGTGAGCCTGGCGGTCGACGGGGTGACCGACATCCGCGAAGGCGACCCGTTCGAGCCCCTCGTCGAGCGCCTGGCCACGCTGGACGCCGACGCCGGCGATGTGATGCGGCTCCACGAGCGGGCCTTCGCTCACGACGTTGCCGTGGGAGACCCGCTCGCCTCGGCCCCCGACGAGGTGGCGGCCCGCAGCGTCTTCATCGAGGTGATGGCCCGGCTCCTCAATACCTACCGCGCCGATCGCTGGAGCGCCCCCGGCCATGTACAGCGTGCCGACGAGTCCCAGGAAGGGACGGTCGACTCCCCCACTTGACGGTCAGTCGACACCCTCGGCGCGCCACACCGGCCGGAGTTCACGCGCCGCGAGAGCCTCGTCGACGCGTGAAACGGGTGTGGTGCGAGGAGCGGCTGCCGCCGCGCCCGGATCGGTGGCGGCCTCCTCCGCGATGGCGATCAACGCCACCGCCATGGCTTCGACGGTCTGGGGGCTCTCGGTCTCGGTGGGCTCCACCATCAGCGCTTCTTCGACGATGAGGGGGAAGTACATCGTCGGTGGGTGGAAGCCCTCCTCGATGAAGCGCTTGGCCAGGTCGAGGGCCTTCACGCCGTGTTGCTTCCGCACCGACTCGGCCGAGGCGACGAACTCGTGCATGCAGGGCTCGTCGTAGGGGAACGTGTAGGTCCCGCGGAGGCGCTCCTTGAGGTAGCGGGCGTTCAAGACCGCGGCGTCGGCGACTCGGCGGAGACCCTCGCCGCCGTAGCCGAGGATGTAGGCATACGCTCGGGCGAGCACCAAGGCGTTTCCGTGCCACAGGTGGATTCGGCCGATCGACTGGCCGGGCATGGTCCAGCGATAGCCACCCTCGCCGCCGTCGTGCGTCGCCAGCGGTCCGGGGAGGAAGGGTGCGAGGCGCTCGGTCACCGCGACCGGGCCGGCGCCCGGGCCCCCGCCACCGTGCGGTGTGGCGAAGGTCTTGTGCAGGTTCATGTGCACGATGTCGAATCCCATGTCACCGGGCCGCACGACCCCGAGGATGGCGTTGAGGTTGGCCCCGTCGTAGTAGAGGAGCCCGCCCACTTCGTGGACCGCCTCGGCGATGGCCGTGATGTCCTTCTCGAAGAGCCCGAGCGTGTTGGGGTTGGTGAGCATGAGGCCGGCGACGTCCTCGTCGAGCAACTCGCGCAGGCGATCGAGGTCGACCAGACCACGGTCGTCGGACGGCACCTCCACGGCTTCGTAGCCGCCGAGGGTCACCGACGCGGGGTTGGTGCCGTGAGCGCTGTCGGGGATGATCACCTTCGTGCGCTGCCGCCCCTGCGCCTCGTGCCACGCCCGCATGAGCAGCAGCCCCGTGAGTTCGCCGGCCGCGCCGGCCGCGGGCTGGAGCGTGCACGCGTGCATGCCGGTGATGCGGCAGAGCGCGTCGGACAGCCCGTGCATGAGACCGAGCCAGCCCTGGATCTGCTCGGCGGGTTGGGCCGGATGGCACGCGGCAAGTCCCTCGAGGCCGGCCACTGCGTCGCAGACCTTGGGGTTGTACTTCATGGTGCATGAGCCGAGCGGGTACGCACCGAGGTCGACCGAGTAGTTGCGGTGGCTCATCCGGGTGGCGTGCGCCACCAGATCCCGTTCCGACACCTCGGGCAGGGCGGGCGGAGCGTCCGCGAGGTGCTCGGACGGGACCAGCTCGCCGGCCGCCCAATCGTCGACGCCGGTGTCGCGGAACGACCACGCCCGCCGTCCCGGTGCCGAAAGCTCGAAGATGGTCGGCTCGGCGTCGCGGCCGATGACCGGCGCCGACGACGCTCTTCCGCCGGCGCCGTGGGTGAGGATCTCCGGGGGCGGTGGTTGGCTCATGTGGCACACGCCTTCTCGAAGGCGGCGGCGTAGGCGTCGATCTCGTCGCGGGTGCGGTTCTCGGTCACCGTGACGAGCACGGCGTCGCCCAGTTCGGGATAGTCGCCGGTCAGCTCGATGCCTCCGAGGAACCCTTCGTCGGCGAGCCGAGCGAGGAGGACGTCCGCGGCCACGGGGACCCGGTAGGCACGCTCGTAGAGCGACGGAGCCGTGACCGCCGGCTCGACGCCGTCGATCTTCACGAGCTGCTCGTGGGCGTAGCGAGAACCGCGCGCGCAGCGCAGCGCCATCTCACGGAGCCCTTCGGGCCCGAGCCATGCCATGTGGAAGGCGGCGCCGATGGCGACGACCGTCTGGTTGGTGCACACGTTCGACGACGCCTTCTCACGCCGGATGTGCTGCTCCCGGGTCGCCAGCGTGAGCACGTAGCTGGTGCGCTCGTCGGCATCGACGGTCTCGCCGACCAGACGGCCGGGGAGCCACCTCCGCACGTATGACGCCTCCTTCACCGCGAAGAGACCGACGTAGGGGCCGCCGAAGCTCAGGGGGCTCCCGAAGGGCTGGCCCTCCCCGACGGCCACGTCGGCCCCGGCGTCGCCCACACTCCGCAGCAGCCCGGCTGCCACGGGATCGGCGTATGCCACCAGCAAGGCCCCGGCGTCATGGGCACGGCGGGCGGCGGCCTCGACGTCTTCGAGAGCGCCCAGGTAGTTCGGGTAGGCCACCAACAAGGCCGCCGGTTCGTCGAGTTCGTCGGGCCACACGGTGGCGCCGTCCTGGAGCGGAGCCTCGCGGACGTCGAGGCCGGAGCCCTGGGAGAAGGTGCGGATGGCTGCCCGCACGTGCGGGTGCAAGCCCGACGACACCCAGACCGTGCGCCGCTTCGTGGCCGCCGCCGCGAGGTTCAAGCCCTCGATCGCCGCCGACGCACCGTCGTAGAGGCTGGCATTGGCGACGTCCATACCGGTGACGTTGCACAGCATCGTCTGGTACTCGAACAACGCCTGGAGCACTCCCTGGGCGAGTTCGGGCTGGTATGGCGTGTAGGAGGTCAGAAACTCGCTGCGCGACGCCATCGCCCGCACCGCTGTCGGCAACTCGTGGTCGTACGCTCCCCCGCCGGCGAAGCACACCAGGTCGCGGCCCGGAACCAGATTCGTGCCGGCGTACTCGCCGAAGGCACCGAGCACCTCCGATTCGGAGCGCCCCGCTTCGAGATCGAGGCCACCGGCGGCGCGGATGGCGGAGGGGATGTGGGAGTAGAGGTCGTCGACGGTGTCGAGACCGACGAATTCGAGCATGGCGTCGATCTCGGCGGGTGTGTGCGGGACGTAGTCAGACACTCACGGACGCTCCACGAAGGGCGGCTCGGCGACGTTGCCACCTTCCTTCTTATCGCGAATCACGACCTCGATCGGACTCCCCGGCGTCACTCCGGGCGGAAGAAAGGCCAGAGCGATCCCGCGCTCGAGGGTGGGCGAGAAGTTGCCGCTCGTGACCTCACCCACCCCGACACCATCCCGGTGGACCGCACATCCCTCGCGCGGGATGCGGCGCCCCTCCATCACGATGCCGGTCAGGCGTCGGGCGACGCCGCGGCTCCGTTCGGCCTCGAGTCCGCTCTTGCCGCGGAAGTTGCCCTTGTCCCACGCCACCACCCAGTCGAGTCCGGCTTGGAGCGGCGTGATCCCGTCGCCGAGTTCGTGACCGTGGAGCGGCAATCCCATCTCGAGGCGCAGCGTGTCGCGGGCCCCGAGGCCGGCAGGCTGGAGGCCGGCATCGATGAGGGTCCGCCACACGGCGACCGCGGCCTCGGCTGGGACAAAGAGCTCGACGCCGTCTTCGCCCGTGTAGCCGGTACCCCCGACGATCACCTCGGCTCCGTCGAAGTCACACGTCGCCACCCGGAACCGCCCCACGTCGGCGGCCGCGGGCAGGACCTCGCCGAGGTACTTGCGAGCATTGGGGCCCTGGACGGCGAGGAACGCGCGCTCTGCGGTGACGTCGACCACACCGCTCGCTCCCACCTCCTCGGTCATGGCGAGGAGCGCCGGCTCGGTGTTCGACGCATTCGGAATCACCAGGAAGTCGTCGTCGGCGAGCCACCACACGATGATGTCGTCGACGACGTGGGCGTCGACCGGATCGAGCAGGTGGGTGTACTGCGCCCGACCGGGCTCGATCTTCGTGAGGTCGTTCGTGAACAACGCCTGGAGCCCGTCGAGGGCCCCAGACCCGGTCACCCGCACCGAGCCGAGGTGGGACACGTCGAACACCACGGCGTCGTTGCGACACGCGGCGTGCTCGTCGAGCACCCCGTCGTACTGGAGGGGCATCTCCCACCCGCCAAACGGTGTCATCCGCGCCCCGAGGGCACGGTGTTCGGCGTCGAGCAGCGACGTGTGAGTCGGGACCACGCTCGGAGCCTATTCCCCGATCCCCGACCCACATCGGACCGGGAAGTCGCTCTCACTCAGAGCAACACCGCGTGCGATGCCGAACACCCGTGGCGATCGCCAGTCGCCGAAGCGCGGGAGATCTCGTCAGCCGGTGTTGCGGCCGCGCGCGTCGGAGGCGTCGGAGCGGTCGTCGAACCGCAGCTCGGTCACGCCCTCCTCGTCGACCATGTGCTGGCTCGGCGGTTCGAGGCCGTACTTGACGAGGAGACGCAGGTAATCGCGCTGGTAGAAGATCTTCACCTTCGTGCCGGGGTACCGCTCGCGGAGCTTGCGGACCTTCCGGTTCTTCTTGGTGACGAGCTTCTGGTTGAGCGTCGTGATCTCGATGTAGAGGTCGTAGGCCGGCAGGTAGAAGTCGGGCGCGAACGCCTCCTGCGGGTTCCCCTCACGATCGGTGGCGAGCACGAACGTACGGGGCTCGTAATCCCACTCGATCCCGTAGAAGTCGAGCAGCTTGGCGAACTGGCGCTCCGAGTTGTGGGCGAAGCGGACGTCTTCGTGCGGGAGCCGGTCGGCCCCGGTGCCCCCCGGATCGCCCGGACGGCTGATGACCTCAGCCTCCACTCGCCGACGCCGGTTCTGCCCCGCCCACATCGTCGATGTCGACGACTTCGGGCTGGAGCTGGTGGATCTTGGAGTCGAGTTCCTGGACGACCCCCGACAGCGGCACGATGTTCAGCACACCCTGACCCCGCTTGAGCAGGTCGACCACCTCGCCGTCGCCGACGGCAAGGACCGAGTCGCTCCCGTCGATGACGAGGTTGGTGGAGGCGACCTCCTCACCCAAGTGCTCACGCAGGTACTCGACGGCGGTGCGGGCTCGTTGCAGCGACAGGCCACCGTCGAGGAGGTTCTTGATCACCTTCACCTCGACCAGGTCACGGTAGGAATAGACGCGCTGGCTGCCGCTCCCCCGCGCCTCGGCGACGGATGCCGCCACCAGACCCGTGCGCGTCCAGTAGTCGAGCTGACGGTAGGAGATCCCGACGATCTCGCAGACCTGCGGACCGCGGAACCCTGAACCGTCGAGGGTGCTCGGTGACTCGCTCATGAGGCGTACCTCCTGCCGGGTGACGGCGTTCCCGCGTGGGGGCCGTGGTTGTTGGCGCGAGAAGTCACACCGGCGTAGTTACCAGGATGTGACGGTACCCCCTGCAGGGGACGTCGTCAACGATCACCGCCGGGCCGCCCGTCCTCCACGAAATCGTGGAGGCGGGAGAGCTGGTCGCCGGTGCCGATGGCGATGACCGTCATGCCCGCCTCGAGCACCGTTTCCGGAGCAGGGTTGGTGAAGAACCGGTGGTCGGCGCCCCGGAGCGCAAGCACGAGTGCGCCGGTGTGATCGCGCAGGTGGGCTTCGCGGATCGACGTGCCCGCGACCGGCGCGTCGGGAGGGATCCGCAACTCCTCGAGCCGGTACTCGACGTCACCCGCACCGTGCATGACGACATCGAGGAAGTCCGACACGGCGGGTTGGAGGGCGAACGCCGCCATGCGCCGGGCGCCGATCTCCTGCGGGTTGATCACCCGGTCGGCGCCCGCCCGCAGCAGCTTGGCCTCACTCGTCTCGGCCCGGGCCCGGGCCACGATGTGCAGATCGGCTTTGGCGGCACGCCCCGAGAGGACCACGTAGAGATTGTCGGCGTCCGTCGGGAGGGCCGACACGAGGATCGCCGCACGGGCGAGGCCCGCGTCGTCGAGGACGCCGTCGTCGGTCGCGTCGCCGTCGATCACGGCGAAGTCGTCGGCGGTGGCCGTTTCGACCTTCGCCTCGTCGTTGTCGACCACCACCACGCCCAGCTCCGGATCGACCAACCGGGCCACCGTCCGTCCGACCCGGCCGTATCCGCACACGACCACGTGTCCGGACAGGCTCTTGATCTTCCGCTCCATGCGTCGTCTCCCGATTCGTCCGACCTGATCCTCGAGGATCTCCTCGAAGAAGGCCGTCGCCGTGTAGAACATCGCCCCGACCCCCACCAGGATGACCCCGATGGTGAAGATGCGTCCGCTGGTGTCGAGATCCTCGACTTCGCGGAACCCGACCGTCGAGACGGTGGTGACGGTCTGGTAGACGGCGCTCAGGACATCGAAGCCCTCGACCAGCCAATACCAGAGGGACGCGGCCGCGACAACGACCCCGAGAACCACCACCCCCATCTGCACCCGCCGACGGGAGCCCATCGTGCGCCTACCTACAGCCCGCGGCCTCAGGTCGCGAAATCTTCGGGGTGGACCTGCTCCAGGAACTCCCGGAACTGTTCAACCTGCTCGTCCTCGTCCTCGGGCTCGAGCATCACGCCGGCCTCCTCGAGCACGCCCTCGTCGGCGAAGATCGGTACCGGGCTGCTCTGGCGTACGGCCAGCGCGATGGCGTCGGACGGCCGGGAGCTGATGCGGTGCACGTCGCCGTCCTGATGCAGCTCGAGCTCGGCGTAGAACGTGCCGTCGCGCAACTCGGTGACGGTCACCTGCGCGAGCTGGACCCCCAGCTCTTCCCAGGTGTTGGTGACCAGGTCGTGGGTCATCGGCCGCGGAGTTTCGATGCCCTGGAGCGCGTAGACGATCGCCGTGGCCTCGGGTTGGCCGATGAAGATCGGCAGGTGACGTCGTCCCGGAGCCGACTCCCGCAGCAGCACGATGGGTTGGTTGGTCGCCTGCTCGACCCTCACACCCACCAGCTCGACACGGATCACGCCTGCCCCCTCGTGGCGTTCATTCGACGTTCCGACGATCGGCCTCTCGTCACGCTTGGCTCGTCACACTTGCGATCCGCGGGCCACAGGGACCCGCATTCGTGCTCACCCTACCACCGGGGCAGAAGTGTGAAGTCTCGCTCGCTCGCCCTCCGGCCGGGCTCCGTCACGGGTCCCCGACGGCTGCATACAGCTCGCCGACGTGGAAGTCGGGATCCTCCTGGAGGCCCCTGAGATCACCGACGACGATGCCGTCGAGGTTGCGATAACGCTCCTCGAAATCGAGGCCGTAACCGAGGACGAACGCGTCCTCGAGCTCGAACCCGTGATAGTCGATCGTGACGGGAACGATGCGCCGTCGGGTCCGATCGAGCAACGTGCAGAGTCGCAGGGAGGTCGGATCTCGGGCCTCGAGTTGGCGCAGGAGGTAGGTCGAGCTGAGACCGGTGTCGACGATGTCCTCGACGAGCACGAGATGCTTCCCCGCCACGTCCTCATCGAGGTCCTTCAGGATGCGGATCCGCCCCGAGTCGGGAGCGAATCTCGAGACGCTGAGGAAGTCGACAGCCACCGGCACGGTCACCGCCCGCACGAGGTCGGCCAGGAAGGTCACCGCGCCCTTGAGCACTCCCACGAGCACGACGCCGTCGGGGTGGTCGCGGGAGATCTCGTGGCCGAGGCGCTGCACCGCGTCGGCGATCTGCCCGGCGCCGAACAGCTCCCGGACGGGCACCGACTCCTCGCTACTCGCCGAAGGCGTCGCGCAGGGCCAACCGCAGCATGGCGGCTCGGAGACCGCCACCGAGGCGCGCCAGTTCGGCCACGGTGTCGCGTGCCTGTTGGCGAGCCTCGGGGTTCTTCTGGCGCAACACCGGCGTCACGAGTTGGCTGACGAAGCCGGCCTCGCGTTCCGCGAACGTCTTGTACATCCGCAGGTGTCGCACCTCGACGCCGTGCCGAAGGAATCCGCGGGCCAGACGCGCCACCACCACGGCCTGCTCGTCGTAGAGCTCCTCCTCCCCCGTGACCCGCGGCGGCGGAAGGAGCCCGTAGCTCTCCAGCTCCTTCAGGAAGCGCTCGTCGAGACCGGTGGCGTGGGCCAGTTCCTCGCGGCTCAGCGCCGCCCCCGACTCCACTCCGGTGGCGGCAGTCTCCTCGACAGCGGCCTCGTCGGCAACGGTGTCGTCGGCGACGGCATCAGCGGGCGCGCCGTTCCCGGCCGGCGCGGCCGTCTCGTCGAGAGCGGCGGCCACGCCATGATCATCCGATCCCGCGGCCGTGTCGACGGCGGCCGCCGGGGTCTCGTGGGCCACGTCGACGGCCTCTCCCTCCTCGAGCCGGTCGAGGCGGCTCCGGATCACCTTGAGCGGGAGGTAATGATCGCGCTGCTGGGTGAGGATCCACCGGAGTCGTTCGATGTCGCTGTCGTAGAACTTTCGGTATCCGGAGGGGGTGCGCTCCGGGGCGATGAGGCCCTGGCTCTCGAGGAATCGGATCTTCGACACGGTGACGTCGGGAAACTCGTCCTTGAGCAGATCGAGCACGTCCCCGATCGAACGGTGCTCGCCACTCACGAGGCCACGCCGACCTGGCCGGCGTCCCCGTAGAAGACGAGGCGGTACTTGCCGATCTGAAGCTCATCGCCGTTGCGCAGCGGTGCCTCTTCCACCCGCCGACGATTGAGGTACGTCCCGTTGAGCGACTCCGAGTCCTTCACGAGGTAGCCGTCGGACGTGCGTCGGATCTCGGCATGCCCGCGGGACACCGTGATGTCGTCGAGCAGGATGTCGGCATCGGGATGGCGACCGATACGGACGAGGTCCTGATCCAGCAGGTAGCGACTCCCGGCGTTGGGCCCCCGGTGCACCACGAGCAGGCCGGCTTCGGCAGTCAACTCGTCGAGCGAGGGAGCGTCGTCGCTACTCACCGGCGCGTAGCTCGCCGTCGTCTCATCGACGTCGGAGTCGGTGATCTCCGCGCCGCACGACGAACAGAAACGGGAGCGGGGCGGGTTTTCATGCCCGCACCGGTTGCAGAACATGAGCCCCAGGCTACCCAGTCCCGCACCCCCACCGCGCGGCAATGGCTCCGCCCGCTGGGCCTCGACCTCAGGTGGAGGTCAACCGTTCCCGCTCTCTGCGCACGCGTCTGCGCGCCGCGCCGAAGTCGGCGCCGAGAGCATCGGCGAAACCGTCCACGAGCGCGGCGCTCACGCGCTCCGCGTCGGCGGGGGCACCCAGCTCGCTGAGCGTCACCGTCGCGTCGCTCAGCCGGCCTCGGGCCTCGGTTCGCCCCATCTCGTCGTCGAAGAGCATGAGATCGACCTCGTCGAGGTCGAGGCGATCGAGCAGTACCGACCCGTGCTGGAGCACCGCCGGACCTCGGCGGACCTGGGCCGAGCCACACACCTTTCGGGATCCGACCCGGAGGTCGGATCCGAGCGCCGACGCGAAGCACACCGGCCCGGGGTCGCCGTCGTGAGATGCGATCTCCGCCCGTACGCCGAGTCGCGCGAGGCCGCCGATGAGGGCACTGGCGAGATGGGCGTAGAGAGCTTCGACGGAATCGCGGACGTCGGAGGGACGGGTCAACGCGACCGCGTAGGTGAGGTCGGCGCCGTGGAGCAGCGCCCGACCCCCGGTTGGCCGCCGGGCCACCTCCACGCCGAGGGCGTCGCAGGCGTCACGGTCGACGTGGTCGTCGGGTTGGAACCGGCCCAGTGTCAGAGCCGGAGCCCGCCAGCGGTAGACGCGCAGCGCCGGCGGTGCACCGTCGAGTACCTCGTCGAGCAGGGCCTCGTCGCGGCCCATCTGCTCGGTGGCCGACGGAGGCTCGTCGAGATCGACGAAGAGCCTCCAACGCTCGCCCATCAGTGTCAGAGGAGTTGCTGGTACGCCGAAGCGTCGAGCAACCGGGCGGTCTCGGCGTCATCGGTCATCTGGATGGCGCAGATCCAGCCGTCACCGTACGGCGCGTCGTTGATCTTCTGGGGAGCGTCCTCGAGGCTCTCGTTCACCTCGACCACCTGGCCCGACACCGGGGCGTAGATCTCCGACACCGACTTGGTCGATTCGACTTCGCAGAACGACTGCTCGGCGCGGACCTCGGTCCCGACCTCGGGGAGGTCGACGTAGACGATGTCGCCGAGGGCGTCCTGGGCGTAGTCGGTGATGCCCATGACCGCCCGGTCGCCGTCGACGCGCACCCACTCGTGTTCCTTCGTGTACTTCAGCTCTTCGGGATACTCCATAGCCGAGGACGCTAGCGCGCCCATTCGATCATGCGACGTCTCGGCCTCCCCCCTGGTTCTTGACTGTGTTTTGCCCGCTGAGCGGGCAAAACACAGTCAAGAACCAGGGGGTCACCGCAGGATGGTGCGGATGCGTCTCGTGAACTCCTCGGCGAGGCGGCGGGCGTCGTGGTCGCTCTGTCCCTCGGCCCACACCCGGGTCACGGGTTCTTCCGGATCGGGGGCCACGAGCACCCAGCCCTCCGGGAACCGGATCTTCACGCCGTCGACGAGGACGACGTCACGCTCCTTGGTCCGCTCGACCAAGGTCCGCATCACCGCACCCTTCTGCTCCCACGGCGTCGGCACCGTCTCCTCGACCACGTGGAGAACCGGCAGCTCGGCCACCACCTCGGAGAGCCGCCGCCCGGTGCGGGCGAGGAGATCGAGCGCGTTGGCGAATGTCGCGATGGCGTCGAAGGCGGGGATGAAGTCGGGCCAGATGTAGCCCCCCTCCCTCGAACCGGCGAAGTCGACGTCGCCGTCGACCGCCACCTCCATGAGGGCGCTGGGGGCGAGCTTCGTCCACACGATCTCGGCGCCGTGGCTCGATGCGATCCGCTCGGCCTCGGCGCTGGCCGACACCGGAAGCGCGATGCGACTGCCCTTGCGCGAGGCCGCAATCAGCTCGGTGAGCGCCAGCAGAGTCTGGTCGGGACTCAGCGCCTGCCCGTCGTCGGCGACGATGATGAGCGTCTCGCCGTCGGGGTCCAGCACGCACCCGAGGTCGCTCCCCGACGTCCGCACCATCTCGCCGAGCCGCTCGGCTCGGAGGCGGACCTCCTCGGGCGTCACGGTGGCGGGCGCGGTGCTCGCATAGGGGTTCACCGCGAGCACTTCCGCCCCGAGCTTCGACAGCACGGTCGGCATCACCATCGAAGTCGACCCGAACGAATAGTCGAGCACCGCCTTGATCTGCCGGTCGCGGATGCGGTCGACGTCGACGGTCTGGACCAGGGCTGCCGTGTAGAACTCGATCGAGCGAGGTGGGAACACGATGTCGCCGATCTCCCCTGCGAACGCGCGGCGGAAGTCCTCACGTGAGAGCTGGCGCTCGATCTTCCGTTGGGCGCTCTCGGGTACGTCCTTGCCCTCGGCGTCGAAGAACCGCACTTCGACGCTCTGGGGATCGCCGGGCGCGAGCCGGACCGTGATCCCTCCACTGGCCCGGTCGTTGCGGACCTGGAAGCGAGTGAGCGGAACCGGCGCCAGCTCGAGATCGTCGACATGGACGCCCGACAGGTTCAGCGCACCCTGGATCACACGCTTGAGGGCGCGGGCCGTACGGCTCGTGTCGCGGCTCATCGTGACCACGGTGCCCTTCTTGACGGTGCTCCCGTAGGCCACCGCCAGTCGTACCGCCAGCTCCGGTCCGATGTCGACGTTGGCGAGGCCGCTCACGCCCCGTCGGCCGAACAGCGAACGGGCGCCGCGGCTCTCCCAGACGATCGATGCGTTGATGACCGCGTCGTCCTCGATCGTCTTGAACGGATACACCTTCAGGCCCGGGTTGATGACCGCGTGCTCGCCGACGAAGCACTCGTCGCCCAGCACGACGCCCTCCTCGACGCGAGCGCCCTGACGGAGGTCGCACGAACGCCCCACCGAACAGCCGCGCAGGCGCGTCGACGGCCCGAGGTAACTGTGGTCGTGCACGACCGACCGCTCGATGAACGCGTCGTGCTTCACGATCACGTCGTTGCCGAGCGTGGCGTACTTCCCCACCCGGGCCCCCGGCTCGATGCGGCAGTGGTCACCGATCAGAGCGGGGCCGTCGATGACCGCTTCGGGGTCGACCTCGGCGCCTTCGCCGATCCACACCCCCTCGCGGAGTTTGAAGCCCGGCACCTCCACGTCGACCTTGCCCGCGAGGAGGTCTCGATGGGCCTGGAGGTAGGCGTCGGGATTGCCCACGTCCTCCCAGTAGCCCTCGGCCACGTGGCCGAGCATCGGCAGGCCCTTTTCGAGGAGCTTCGGGAACACCTCACCCGAGAAGTCGACCTGCCGTCCTTCTTCGATGAAGTCGAGGACCTCCGGTTCGAGCACGTAGATGCCGGTGTTGACGGTGTCGGAGAAGACTTCGCCCCACCCCGGTTTCTCGAGGAAGCGCTCGACCGACCCGTCCTCTCGCGTGATGACGATGCCGAACTCGAGCGGGTTCTCCACCCGCTTCAGACCGATCGTGGCGGTGGCGCCGGCATCCTGGTGCGCCTTGAGGACCTGCCCGAGGTCGATGTCGGTGAGCACGTCGCCCGAGATCACCATGAACGTGCCGTCGAGCTCGCCGGCGGCGTTCCGGACCGAGCCGGCCGTGCCGAGTGGCTCCTCCTCGACCGCGTAGCGGAAGCGCACCCCGAACTCGTCGCCGTCGCCAAAGTAGTTGCGGATGTGGTTGGCAAGGTACGCGACCGTCACCACGATCTCGTCGAAGCCGTGCTGGCGGAGCAGCGTGACGATGTGCTCCATCATCGGGCGGTTGGCCATGGGGATCATCGGCTTCGGGAGGTTGCTGGTCAGCGGCCGCAGTCGCGTCCCTTCTCCCCCGGCCATGATCACCGCCTTCACCGGGTCACCTCATCGGCAGTCTCGCCAGTCTCGGCAGTGACCGGCTCCGGACGGCTGCGGTCGGCGAGCGCCCCGGGCACCAGCCGCGCGTACTCGACAGCGGCGACGTACCCGAGCACGACGCCGGGGACGGCGCACACCCAGGCCACGGTGGTCCAGAGATCGTCGTAGCTCGTCCCGGCGTCACCGAGCAGGAAGAACGGGAAGGCGAACATCAGCCCGAAGGCACCGGCCTTGCCCGTCCACAGCACGTCCATCCGCTGGGCGCCGGCCAGAGCCAGCGCAATGACCGCGATCGAGATCGCCACCTCGCGCACGATCACCGGCCAGAAGACGATTCCGGGTACGGCCCCGTCGACGAAGATCGCCACGCCGGCCACCCCGAGCAGGATTCGGTCGGCGGTCGGATCGAGCACCTTCCCCAACTCGGTCACCTGGTCGAAGCGGCGGGCGACCCACCCGTCGACCCAATCAGTGGCGCCGAGCACGCCCAGGAGGACGGCGGCACCGAGGCGGGTCTCCGCCCCGAACAGCAGCCAGAGGAACAGGGGAACGGCGAGGAGGCGGCCCACGGACAGGAGGTTGGGGGCCGTGAGCACCTCGGCGCGGCCTGTCGGTTGGCTGCGGTCGCCGGACATGACCGTCAGTGTACGCAAGGCCGCCGGGACCTCCCGTGGGCGTCGGGTCATTCGGGGGCGCGGCTACGGTCGACGCTGACGACGTCGGTGAGCGCGCAGGCCGCGTTGACCATGCCGATGTGCGAGAAGGCCTGGGGGAAGTTCCCCAGGAGTCTCCGCGTCTCCGGGTCGTACTCCTCGGCAAGGAGGCCGACGTCGTTGCGGATCGCCAGGAGCCGCTCGAAGAGGGTAGCGGCGGCCTCCGTACGTCCCTGCAGAGCCAGCACCTCCACGAGCCAGAACGTCGTCAGGAGAAACGCTCCTTCGGGCCCCTCGAGCCCGTCGACGGCCTCGTCGGGGCTGTACCGCATCACGAAGCCGTCCACACACAGCTCGTCCTCGATGGCCGCGACCGTGCTCGTCACGCGCTCGTCATGCACCGGGAGGAAACCCACGAGCGGCATCATCAGCAGGGCCGCGTCGAGTGCGTCAGACCCGTAGTACTGGGTGAAGGCGCCCCGGTCGGAGTTGTAGCCACGCCGGCACACGTCGCGGTGGATGGCGTCTCGCAGGCCGCGCCATCGATCGACCGGCCCCTCGAGGCCGAACTGCTCGACGGCGGTGACGCACCGGTCGAAGGCCACCCACGCCATCATCTTGGAGTGGGTGAAGTGCCGTCGGGGGCCCCGCACCTCCCAGAGCCCTTCGTCGGGCTGTTCCCACACCGACTCGAGGTGGTCGAGGAGCATTCGTTGCAGTTCCCAGGCCTCTTCCTCGGGAGCCATACCCGTTCGCCGGGCCTGGTGCATGGCGTCCATGACCTCGCCGAAGACGTCGAGTTGGAACTGGCCGGCGGCCGCATTGCCCACACGGACCGGGCGCGACCCCTCGTAGCCGTCGAGCCATCCGAGTTCGAGCTCGGGGATTCGGCGTTCTCCGGCCGGCCCGTAGAGGATCTGCAGGTCTCGGGGGTCGCCCGCGGCGGCACGCAGGAGCCAGTCCCGCCACGCGGCCGCTTCGTCCCGGTATCCGCTGAGGAGCAAGGCGTTCAGGGTGAAGGTGGCGTCGCGCAACCAGCAGTACCGATAGTCCCAATTGCGGACGCCGCTCAGGTGTTCCGGGAGCGACGTGGTCGGGGCGGCGACGATTCCCCCGGTCGGCTCGTAGGTGAGGGCCTTCAGGGTGATCAACGATCGTGTCACCGCCTCTTCCCAGGGACCGTCGTAGGCGCATCTCGACGACCACGCTCGCCACCACGCTTCGGTCTCCTCCAGGAGTTGTTGTGGGTCACGGGGCTCCGGGATCGCGAGGTGCGACGGGTGCCAGGTCAGATTGAACGGGACCCGGTCTCCTTCCTCCACGGTGAACTCCCCCACCGTCGTCATGCCCTCGCCACGCAGATCGACGGGCGTCGTGAGGCACAGGCCGTCCGGTCCGCCGACCGCGTGAAGACACTCGCGGAGGTGGCGCACCCACGGCACGATCCAGCCGTAATCGAACCGGATCACCAACTCGGTTCGCATGGGAACCCGGCCGGCGACGCCTTCGACGATCCGAACCACATCCGAGACCTCTTCGCCGCTCCCGTGTTCCCGATGGGGCATGCAGTCGATGATCCGGACGGTGCCGTCCGCGGTCTCGAACTCGGTCTCGAGCACGAGCGTCCCCGGGAGGTATCGGCGGCGGGTCCGCCGTACCTCCCCTTGGGGAGCAACGAGCCAGCGCCCATTCTCGGGCGTCCCCAGCAACGCTGCGAAACACGCGCCGGAATCGAAACGGGGGAAGCACAGCCAGTCGATCGAACCGTCGAGCCCCACCAACCCGGCAGTGTGCGTGTCGCCGATGAGCGCGTAGTCCTCGATGGGTTGCGTCACCGCGCTACCCGGCGGGCTCGGCGCCGGCCGCGGCGTCGTCGGCGAACACGACCGCGTCTTCGTGCATCACCCGGGCGGCGACACCCTGTCCGGATCGAAGTTCGCGGAGCGCGCCCGACTTCGACGCGCCCGTGACGAGCCACGCCTGATGTCGACTTCGCCGTAGCGTCGGAGCGGTGAGGGTGAGGCGTCGGTGACCGCCGTAACGGCCGACCGCGGCGACATCGTCGTCTTCCTCCTCGACCACCGGGTCCCCCGGCACGAGGGACGCGGTGTGGCCGTCGTCGCCGAGGCCCAGATGCACCACGTCGAGGTGCGCGGGTCGGCCACACACGTCGCGGAGGACCTGCTCGTATCGACGGGCGGCATCGTCGAGGTTCGACATTCCCACCGGCATGGGGTGGAGGTTCCCCGCCGGGAGCTCGACCCCGGCCAAGAGGTGCTCGCGCAGGAGTCGGAGGTTCCGTTCGGAGTGATCCTCCCGCACCGCGCGTTCGTCGACCTGGAAGACGTGGAGGAGATTCCAATCGAGCCCGGCCTTGGCCAGCTCTTCGAGCATGCGAGCGGGTGTGCGTCCCCCACTGAAGGCCATCGTCGCCGTGCCCCTCTCGCTCGTGGCTCGAGCGAGGTGCTCGGCGATCCACGCGGCGCAGGCCACCGCGGCCGAGTACTCGTCCGGACGCACCTCGATCTGCACGCTCAGATCTCCGGTTCGTGCCAGCCGCTCGGAAGCAGTGCGTCGGCGGACGCAGGACCCCACGTCCCGGGTTCGTATTCCTCGATCGTCGGTGGATCGTCGAGCACCGGTTGCACGATGCGCCACGCCTCCTCGGCTCCGTCGACGCGGGCGAAGCGGCGGGCATCACCCGCGAGAGCATCGTCGAGCAGGCGCTCGTACGCACCCCACCGGTCGCCGAGGACGCTCGGGTAGGACACGGAGAGATCCACCGGTCGGCTCAGGAGGCGGTCACCGGGCTCCTTGGTCTCGACCGACAGCGTCACCCCGTCGTTCCCTCCGAGCCTGAACCTGAGATGGTTGCGGTGAGGCTTCGGGGCGTCCGGTTCGGCGAAGAGCAGGCGCGGCGCTCGATGGAACTCGACGAGCGCCTCGGTGGCACGCGCCGCCAGACACTTCCCTGCCCGCATGTAGATGGGAACCCCCGCCCACCGCCACGAATCGATGTGGAGCTGGAGCGCCACGAAGGTCTCGACGTCCGAGTCGTCGGCCACGCCGTCCTCGTCGCGGTAGCCGCGGAACTGCCCACGCACCACCTTCGCGGGGTCCAGTGGCGGGATCGCCCGCAGCACCTTGGACTTCTCGTCGCGGAGGGCCTCGGCGTCGGCCGCCACCGGCGGTTCCATGGCGAGGAGCGCCAAGACCTGGAGCAGGTGGTTCTGCACCACGTCGCGCAGCGCGCCGACCCCCTCGTAGAAGCGCCCGCGCCCTTCGACGCCGAAGTC
Source organism: uncultured Burkholderiales bacterium (assembly GCA_964615175.1). Taxonomy (GTDB): domain Bacteria; phylum Actinomycetota; class Acidimicrobiia; order IMCC26256; family JACPCJ01; genus CAZTOV01. The sequence continues at coordinate 21,190 of CAZTOV010000005.1, read as the reverse complement.
CTCGGCCATCGTGATCTCGATCCGCGACACGTACTGACGGTTCCAAAGGGGCTCGAGCAACGCGTTGGCGAACCGGAACACCAGCATGCTCTCGACCGACTCCTTGCCCAGGTAGTGGTCGATCCGGAAGATGGCGTCCTCGTCGAACGCCCGGTGGAGGCACTCATCGAGCCGTCGCGCCGAATCGAGATCCCTACCGAAGGGCTTCTCGACCACCAGTCGTCCCCGCTCGTGCAGCCCGACACGGCTGAGTCCCTCGACGACGTCGTCGAACAACCCGGGCGGGATCGACAGGTAGAAGAGGGGGCGCTCGACGCCCTCGAGGAGGCTCGCCAGGCGATCGAAGGTCTCGGGCTTCCGATAGTCGCCCGAGAGGTACACGAGGTTCGATAGAAGGTTGTCGAGGGCACCGTCCTCGCTCTCGCCCGCCTCCTCCACCGCGTCGCGCGCGTACTCACGGAGTTGTGCATCGCTCCAGTCACGGGAGGCGACGCCCACGATCGGTCCCAGATCACGTCCTTCACAGACCAGATGGTGCAGGGCGGGAAAGAGCTTCTTCTTCGCCAGGTCACCCGTGGCGCCGAAGAGCACGATGCCGTCGGCGCGCTCACCCTGTGCCGCACCTCGGGTCATGCTCGATCGCCTCCCTCGCCGTCGGCGTCGCGGACCGCGTGTCCTCCGAACTCCCTTCGCAGGGCTGCGATCACCCGCATCGCCGGCGAATCGTCCTGGCGGGAGGCGAAGCGCGCGTAGAGCGCGGCCGAGATCGCCGGCGCGGGAACGGCGTGATCGATGGCCTCCTGCACGGTCCAACGCCCCTCACCGGAGTCGTCCGCGTAGCCTCGCAACTCCTCCAGCCCCGGGTCCTCTTCGAGGGCACCGACGAGAAGGTCGAGGAGCCACGATCGCACGACGCTCCCGTACCGCCATGCCGCGAACGCGCCGGGGACGTCGATCGCGAGATCGGAGGCCCGGAGCAGCTCGTATCCCTCCGCATACGCCTCCATCAGCGCGTACTCGACGCCGTTGTGGACCATCTTGGTGAAGTGCCCGGCGCCGTTCGGGCCCGCGTGCACGAACCCCCCTTCGGGGGCGAGGGCGTCGAAGGCCGGCTGCAGCCGCTCGATGATCTCGGTCTCGCCGCCGACCATGAGGCAGTAACCGACCTCGCGCCCCCAGACCCCGCCCGATACGCCGGCGTCCACGAAGCCGATGTCGCGGCCGGCCAGCATCTCGGCTCGTCGCACCGAGTCGTGGTAGTTGGCGTTGCCCCCGTCGATCACGACGTCGCCGGCCTCGAGGCGATCCGCCAGCTCGGCGACGGTGCTCTCGGTGGCCTCCCCGGCCGGGACCATCAGCCAGACCGACCGCGGCGGCTCGAGCGCCTCGACGAGTTGGGCGAGCGAGTCCACGTCACGCCCCTCCGGCGCCGTCGCGTATCCCACGACCTCGTGGCCATGTTGGCGGAGCCGGGCGGCCATGTTGCCCCCCATCTTCCCGAGTCCCACCATCCCCAACTTCATGCGATCACCCGCAACAGATCGTCGATGGACACGCGCCCTGCTCGCAGGCCCCGTTCCTTCAGCGCGTCGAGGTCTCCTGCGGCCTGGGCCCGCTTCAGAGTGCCAAACGTGTAACCGGCGTCGGGCACCTCGACATCCCGCGGGTCGTCCTCCACCACCTGGACGAACACCCCGTTCGCGGGTCCGCCCTTGTGGAGCTGGCCGGTCGAGTGGAGGTACCGGGGTCCGAGTCCGAACGTGCTCGCCACGCCACGATCGGCTCCGATCCGGTCGGCGGCCGCTCGCAACGGTGTCACCAACTCGCCACCAGGATCGACGTACGCCTGGATCACCAGGTAGTCGCCCGGCTCGAGCTGGTCGAGGAGCGGGGCGAGCTGCTCCTCGCCGACGTCGGGCAGACCGTCGGAGAGCACCTTTGCGGTGGCGTCCTTGGCCGCCTGCACGTCGGGCTGGTCGAAGGGGTTGATCCCGAAGATGCGCCCGGCCATCGCGGTCGCGACCTCCCAGCGGAACACCTCACCGCCGAGCGCGTAGGGATCGTCCCAGTCGAACTCCACAACGGGGTGGCCGGCGGCTGCCAGCGCTTCCGCGTCCGGATCGTCCCCCACGGTCACGAAGAGGCGGTCGTCGGCGTAATCGCCGGGTGGCCGAGGGGCTTCACCGTCGACCGGCACGATCCCCCGGCCGGCCTTCCCCGTCGACTCGGCGACGAGCTGCTCGACCCATGCGCCGAACGCCGCCAGCGGTTCGTCGATGCGGAGGGTGAGCTTGTCGCGCCCGGCATGGGCGGCCGCTCCTATCACCGCGCCCAGCCGCGCGCCGGGGTTCTCGGCTGCCGGGCGCCGACACGTTTCGGCCATCTCGACCGCGTGGGACAGCAGCTCGGCCAGGTCGCCCCCCACGAGCGCCATCGGGACCAGGCCGAAGTGCGACAACGCCGAGTAGCGCCCGCCGATGTCGGGGCGGTTCTCGAACACAGCCCGGAACTGCCGGTCGCGCGCGAGCGTCGCCAGCGGCGATCCGGGGTCGGAGATGGCCAGGAACCGGTCGGGGTCGCCGACGCGCTCCCAAAAGTACGACAGTTGGCTGCGGGTCTCGATCGTCGTCCCCGACTTCGATGCGGCGACGAAGAGTGTCGTGTCGAACTCGAGACGCTCCTCGATGCGGAGGATGGCCGCGGGATCGGTGGTGTCCATCACGTGCAGGTTCAGCGCTCCCGAGCCGTCGCCGAAGGTGCGGGCCGCGACCTCGGGGAAGAGGCTCGACCCGCCCATACCCATGAGGACGGCATCGGTGAACCCCTGCCCGGCGACCCCGTCGGCGAACGACTGGAGGGCACTCGCCCGTTCGCCCATCTCGCCGGGGCTCTCGAGCCACCCCAGCCGGTCGGCGATCTCGTCGGGAGCGTCGCCGAACAACGTGTGGTCGCACCCCCAGAGGCGTTCGACGGCCTCGGCGCTCGCGAGAGCTGCCATCTCGGCCTCCACGTCGCTTCCCAGCGAACCCAGTCGGTCGGTGCTCATGCCCCCATCTTGACGCGCATCCCGGCGGCGTACCGCGCAGCGGGCCCGCCGTGACGGCGGGCCCGCTGCCGAATCGAGTTGTCGGCGCTGACTACGCGTCGAACGGGAACGCCTGAGCGGCGTCCGACTCGATGTTGCCGGTGACCGCGGCCAGGGGATTCTCCTCACCGGGCACGACCCGGAAGATGCGGTTGCCCCGCGGGGGCGTCCGCTCGTCGGCCGGACCGTACTCGTAGTCACCGAGCAGCCCGCCGGTGTCGATGACGTCGATCGACGCCATCGCTTGACCGATGGCTCTCTGCGACAGGTCGGGGTTCTCCGGATCCTCGGAACCCTCGACCGCCTGCTCGAGCACCTGCGCCGTCGCCATGCCGGCCGCGTAGCCGAAGGCGAAGTAGATGTCAGGTGCCTGATCGGGCGCGTACTGCTCGATGTCCCCGATCATCTGCTCCATCCCCTCGACCGAGGTGTCGCCCCACTCGGGCCCCTCGGCGACGAGGTAGAAGTTGGCCGCCAGGTACGGCGCCACCGGCGACTCCGCCAGCGCGTTCACCCAGGTGGGCGACTGACCGAGCCAGGTCGGCGAAAAGCCACCCTGGGCGGCTGCTCCGAGGATTGCACCCGCGGTGCTCGGCACGGCGGTGAGGAACACGACCGTGCAGCCGGCTTCGGAGAGCGCGGCCACGTTGGGCCCGTGAGCCGCCGGGTCGTCGTCGGTGGCGGCGAACCGCACCTTCTCCGCGACCTCGAAGCCCATTTCCTCAGCCGCGAAGTCGATGCCTTCTTCGCCGGCCTCACCGTAGGGGTCGTCGTGGCCCGCCCAGCAGATGGTCTCGTCGGCGGTCTGGGCCCGGCCGAGCGCGGCCTCGTCACCGCCGCCGTCTTCCATCGGCATGCCGTCCTCGACCCACTGCATCGCGTTGATCGCCTGGATCTGGTACGGCGCTCCGAGCGCGAGGAGGTTGGGTTCGCGCACCCAGAACGAGTCCAATGACGCGGGTTGCGCCACGATGTTGTCCGCGTTGAGCTGCTCGACCAGCGCGTTGACGATGGGCGTGCCGAGCAGCTGGGCAAACATCACGACGTCGCTCTTGAGCCGGTCGTACGCCTGCACCGCGGTGGGCGCGTCGTACTGGCTGTCGGCGATGGACAGTTCGACCGGGTAGCGGCCGGCGATGCCGCCCTCTTCCTCGTTGAGGGCTTCGAAGAACACCTGGTTCCCCCGGGTGAGCGGGTTGCCGATCACGGCGACCGGTCCCGTCTGGGGCGTAATCACGCCCAACGTGATCGTCTCGCCGTCGAATCCGACGACCTCTGCCCCGGCGTCGCCGTCACCGCCGTTGCCGTCGGCACCTTCATCGTCATCGTCGCCGTTGCAGGCGGCGGCAACCAGGGTGAGAGCCGCCAACACGGCCACCCACCTGAGCCATCTCTTCTGTTTCTGCACGTTCCCCTCCCTGGGTCGCTTGCTTCTCATCTTCCGCTGTCGATGAGATCTGTGAGCCGGCGTGGTCAGTACGAGAACGGCCACGTCCGGAAGTAGGCCTTGATGCGTAACCACGCGGCCGCGATGCCGCGGGGCTCGAACACGAGGAACAGCACGATCAGCGCGCCGAAGATCATCTGGTTGAGCGAGAACACGCTGATGAGGCCGTCGGGCCCTCCGAGGTCGCCCGAGACGAATGGGAGATCGGTGTTGCGGCTCACCTCCTCGATGACGCGAGGGAGAACGCCGAGGGTCACCGCTCCGAGGATGGCGCCGAAGATCGTGCCCAGGCCTCCGATGATGATGATGGCGATGAACTGGATCGAGAGGAAGAGGCTCCACTCCTCGGGGCTGACGAATCTCTGCACGACACCGTAGAGGCCGCCGGCGACCCCCGCGTAGGCGCTCGAGAGGGCGAAGGCGCCGACCTTGTAGCGGGCCAGGCTCACGCCGATGACTTCGGCGGCGACGTCGCGGTCGCGGATGGCCTGCATCGCCCGCCCCGGCCGGGTCCGGATGATGTTCTTGGCGAAGAGGGTCAGCAGGGCGAGCAGCCCCCACACCAGGAGGAACACCATCTCTCCCCGGCTGAACGCCCGACCGAGGATCTCCATGCCGGTGAAATCGATCGGCCCCAGCTCCAGCGGCGCCGACGAGATGGAGGTCCCGGCGCCGCCTCCGGTCACCGACTCCCACTCGCGGAACACGTGCTCGCCCACGAACACGAGACCGAGGGTCACGACCACCAGGTAGTTCCCGCGGAGGCGCAAAGCGAAGGGCCCGACGAGGGCGCCGACGAGAGCGCCGACCGCACCGGCGAGGGGGAGCCACACGAAGAGCGGCAGTTCCTGCTGGGCACCGGCCCACGCGGCCACGTACGCACCGACCCCCAGGAAGGTGGCGTGACCGAGCGAGATCTGGCCGGTGTAGCCGGTGAGGAGGCTGAGCCCGACGGCCCCGATGGCGAAGACCCCCGCGTAGCTCAACACGGTGATCTGGAACGACGAAAGGTAGAAGGGTCCGACCGCGATCGCCACCAACCAGGCCGCCACGCCGACCTTCGCCCACGTCGACGGCAGAAGACGCAGTCGCTCTTCCTGCCGGACGTGCAGGTCAGGCGGCCGCCGGGTCCGGAGACGCATCAGACTCTCTCCACTTCGGGGGTCCCGAAGAGGCCGTAGGGCCGCACCATGAGGATCAGGACCATCACGACGTAGGGCATGACGAGGTGGAAGTTGTTGCCGAGCCAGGGCGCGTACTCGGGGGCGTAACCGGCAGTCAGCTGCTGCACGATCCCGATGACGATCCCGCCGAGGACGGCCCCGCCCGGGGAGTCGAATCCGCCGAGGATGATGGCGGGGAACGCCAGCAGAGCGAAGAGCGAGATGCTCGGACGAACGGCCGCCGAACCCGTGGCCAGGCTCATGCCCGCGAGCGCCGCCACCGCGCCGGCGATGGCCCATGACACGGCGAACACCCTGCGAACGCTGATCCCCTGGGCCATCGCCGCTTCCTGGTCGAGGGCGGTGGCACGCATGGCGATCCCCATCGTCGACCGGCGGAAGTAGACGAAGAAGCCGGCGAGCACCGCGGCCACGAGACCGATCGTCCACAGGTCGCGCAGGGGCATCACCACGCCGCCGACCTCCGTGTTGTCGATGCCCCAGGGGTCGCCGAGATTGAGGTTGTCGAAGCCCCAGATCGACGTCGTGGCCTGCTCGATGACGAAGAGCAGCCCGATGGTGATCATGATCACGGCGAACACGGGCTGGCCGACCATGCGCCGCAGGATCAGCATCTCGACCAGCGCCCCCACGATCGCCCCACCGAGGACGGCGAGGAGCACGGCAACGGCGAAGGGCAGGTCCCAGGTGACGTTGGCGTTGTAGGTGAGGTACGCACCCAGGAGCACGAATCCGCCCTGGGCGAAGTTGATCACCCCGGTGGCCCGATAGATGACCACGAACCCGAGCGCGACCAGCGCGTAGCGACTCCCGATCGCCACGCCCTGGAAGCAGAACTCGAGGAACTCGGTCACGAATACATCCCCTCGATGATCTCGTCGAATTCCTCCGAGATCGCCTTCCGCTTGACCTTCTGGGTGGCCGTCAGCTCGCCCTCCTCGTGGTCGAGCTCCTTCGGGAGCATCTCGAACTTCTTGATCTGCTCCACCTGGGCCAGGCCCTGGTTGACCTCGTCGACCCACTCTTGGATCAACTCTCGGACCTCGGGCTTGCGGCTCAGGTCCTCGTACGTGGTGAAGGCGAGGTTCCGGCGGGTCGCCCAGTCCCCCACCGTGTCCATCTCGATCCCGATGAGCGCGCTCAGGAACTTGCGCTGGTCGCCGATCACGATCGCCTCGCGGACGTACGGTGACACCTTGAGGGCGTTCTCGATTTCCGACGGCGAGATGTTCTTGCCGCCGGACGTGATGATCACGTCCTTCTTCCGATCGGTGATCTTGAGGAAGCCGGCGTCGTCGAGTTCACCGACGTCGCCGGTGCGGAGCCAGCCGTCGTCGGTGATGGTCTCGCGGGTCGCCTCCTCGTTCTTGAAGTAGCCGAGAAACACCCCGGGTGAGCGGGTGAGGATCTCGCCGTCGTCGGCAATCTTCACCTCGACCGACGGCAGCGCCTTGCCCACCTTCCCGATGCGCACGTCGTCGGTGGGCGTGTAGGTGCACAGTGCCGTGTTCTCGGTCTGGCCGTAACCCTCGACGATGGGCACCCCCATCGCCCAGAAGAACTCGAGGACCTGGGGGGCGATCGGCGCCGCGCCCGAGATCGCCGTGCGGACCCGGCGCAGGCCGAGCTTGTCGCGCAGCGACCGGAACACCATCACCCATCCGAGCGCTGCCAGGACGCGGTCCACGAGCGTCATCGATCCGGCCATCCGCTTGCGGGCGAGACGGCGGCCCTGCTGCTCCCAGAACCGGTACAGCGTCCGCTTCAGTCGAGAGGCATCGGCCATGCGGATCTGCACGCCCGCCAACATCTTCTCCCAGACGCGGGGCACCCCGAGGAAGAGGGTCGGCTGCACCTCCCGCATGTCGGCCATGAACGACTCGCCGCCCTCGCCGAAGTTCACGACGTACCCGTTGTAGAGGGCGTCCATGACCGAGAACAGCCGCTCGGCGACGTGGCACAACGGCAGGTACGACAGCACCTCGTCGTCGGAACGGACGTCGAAACTGTCCTGCGACGCGCTCGCGACGGCCAGCATGTTCTGCTGGGAGATCATCGCCCCCTTGGGTGGCCCGGTGGTGCCCGACGTGTAGACGATGATGGCGCACGCAGCGGGGTCGATCTGGAGGGATCGGCGCTCCCACTCCTCCTGCGGGCGGTTGCGTCCCAACGCCATCAGCTCGTCCCAGGTGATCACCATGGGGTCGTCGAGGACCTTCACGCCCCGGGTGTCGATCACCACGATCTTCTCGAGGTCGGGGAGTTGGTCGCGGACCTCCATGGTCTTGTCGAGCTGTTCCTCGTCCTCGGCGATCACCACCTTCGCCTCGGAGTGCGACAAGAGGTATTGGACCTCGGCGGCCGGACTCGTCGGGTAGACACCGATGGAGACGATCCCCACACCCTGTGCGCCCACATCGGCCCAGACCCACTCCGGCCGGTTCTCGCTGTGGATGGCGACGTGGTCGCCGGCCTCGAGACCGAGTTCGAGCAGGCCGAGGCCCGCCAGCGCGGCCTGCTGTTGGTAGTCGGCCCACGAGTACTCCGACCAGAGGCCGAGCTGCTTGTAGCGCATGGCGACGGCGTCGGGCCGCCGTGCGGCGTGCTGCAGGAGCAGCGCAGGGATCGTCTTCGAGTCACCCGGTGGGGTGGCCGGCATCGGGTGTCGATCTTCGACGATGGCGGTCATGTGTGCCTCCCTTCGTCCTGGGTGCGGTGGTCAGGAACTTCCGCCGAGGTACGCCTCGATGACAGCAGCATCGTTCTGCACGTCTTCCGGTGAGCCGACGGCGATCGACTGGCCGAAGTCGAGGGCCATCACCCGCTCGGCGATGTCCATGACCACGTGCATGTCGTGCTCCACGAGGATCATGGCCACGTCCAGCTCCGCCCGGACCTCGAGGATGTAGCGCACCATGTCCTCGGTCTCTTCGAGGTTCATTCCCGCCACCGGCTCGTCGAGGAGCAGCAACTCGGGTTCCATGGCGAGGGCACGGCCTAGCTCGATGCGCTTCTGGATGCCATACGGGAGCATGCCGACCGGGGTGCCGCGGTGTGCCTGGAGCTCGAGTAGGTCGATGATGTCCTCGACCTTCGCCAGGTGGGCGATCTCCTCGCGCTTCGCACGGCCGAGCCACACGGCGCCGGCAAAGAACCCCGTCTTCATCTTCAGGTGGCGTCCGAGCATCAGGTTGGCGGTCACGTCGAGGTTCATGAAGAGCCCCAAGTTCTGGAACGTGCGACCCACTCCGAGACGAGCGATGGCGGTGGGCTTCTTGCCCAGCAGATCCTCGCCCTTGAACCGGATGGAGCCGACCTGGGGCCGGTACACGCCGTTGAGGCAGTTGAAGATCGAGGTCTTCCCCGCGCCGTTGGGACCGATGATCGCGAACAGTTCCTTGCGTTCGACGTGGAAGCTGACGTCGTCGAGCGCGATCACGCCACCGAATCGGAGGCTGAGGCTCTCCACGTCGAGCAGATGATGCGTCATCGGCTGCGGGGCGACGTCTCCGCCCACCGCGAGGTCGGGATCGGGATCGACGCGTGGCTGTGTGCTCACTCCGCCGTCACCCTCCCCAGTGCTTCTTGCGGCGGTACGACTTCACGTCCTTGAACGACCGGCGGCCCGCCTCGCCGACCCCAAGGTAGAACTCGCGGATGTCCTTGTCGGCGAGCAGTTCCTGCGCCGGGCCGTCGCGCACCACCTTGCCGGTCTCCATCACGTAGCCGTGGCGGGCGATCGACAACGCCATGGTGGCGTTCTGTTCGACGAGGAGGACGCTGGTGCCCTGCCGGTTGATCTCGAGGATCGTGTCGCGAATCCGCTCCACGAGCTTGGGCGCGAGGCCCAACGAAGGCTCGTCGAGCAGCAGCAAAGTCGGCGACGACATCAGGGCCCGGGCGATCACCAGCATCTGCTGTTCACCGCCCGAGAGGTAACCGGCCGTCGAGGTGCGCCGCTCCCTCAGGATCGGGAAGGTCTCCATGACCCGCTCGTACGACGCCCGGACCTGGGCCCGATCGCGCACGGTGATGGCGCCGGCCCGGAGGTTCTCGTCGACGGTCAGCTCGGCAAACGAGCGCCGTCCTTCCATGACCTGCGCGACACCATGACGCACGATGGACGCCGCGTCGGCTCCGGTGACATCGTCCCCGGCGATCTCGATGCGCCCCTTGGTGATCTCACCCTCGTGGGGTCCGAGCAGACCCGTGATGGCCCGCAGGGTGGTGGTCTTCCCTGCGCCGTTCGCTCCGAGGAGCGCCACGATGCTCCCTTCGGGAACGTCGAGACTCACACCGCGGAGCACCAGAACGACGTCGTTGTAGACCACCTCGAGGTTGCGGACCGAAAGGATCGAGCCGCCGCGCCCGGCGCCGTCTTCGGCCGTCTCGCCTGCCGTCTCGACTCGGGCCACGAGCTGATCTCCTCTTCGGGATCTGCGTGACGTGCGTCACCGACGCTAGTGCGCGCCTCCGAAACGGGCACGGACCCCGATCGGGTGGTTCCGGACAAACCTCACGGTTGGTGGTTTGCCGGTCGACGTTTCGTCACTTCCGGGTTGTAACAGACGCCCTTCATTCCCAGCATCTGAGCAGGGACGCAGAGGTTCGAGTACTGGCAGCGGGGCTCGGCGTCGGTCTCCCCGAGGATGCGGGCGGCGAGGTCGGGTTCGGCGTAGAACGGCCGGCCGATCCCGACCATGTCGGCGTCGTCGTTCTCGACGATTCCGGTGACGTCCTCACGGGTGCGGATGCCGCCCACCGCGAACACCGGTACGCTGACCCGCTCCTTGACCGCCTGGAACCGGGACCGGTTCCAGGCCGGTTCGAAGGGGCTCATCTTCCCGCCCAGCCAGTAGCCGGCCCGGATCAACGATCGGGACATCCGATCGGGCGCGGCCCGCTCGAACCGCTTGACGATGGCCGGGTTGTTCCAGAGGGAGCGGGGGACCCCGCCCCGGCTCAGGGTGGTGTCCGGGAACACCGACACGTGGACGGGGGTGACGGCGTCATACCCCCACGCCTCCGCGAGCTCCGCCATGCGGAGACCCTCGTCCCAGGTGGTGTGGGGCATGCCGGGCGGGGCCTTCTCCCCCACCGGGATCTTCACCGTGCACGTGAAATCGGCGCCGGCCTGGGTGGCGACCTGCTCGCGGATGACCTTCAGGATGCGGGCACGCGCCTCGGCGGTGCCGCCGAACTCGTCCCGCCGGCGGTTGTAGAAGGGCGAAAGGAACTGATCGAGGAGTTTGGCGTTGCTCGACGCGAGCTGGATGCCGTCGTACCCGGCTTCCCGGGCCCACGCCGCCACCCGTCCGTACTGCTGGGCCATGGCATGCACCTCGTCGGTGGCCATGGCGCGAACGGGCACGCCGCGGAACGCCGGCTTCAGGTACCAGCGCGGCGGCGACGCCGTGACGATCGGAGCCTGGCGCCGTGACGCGTAGGGCTCGTGCCAGGCCTCCATCGAGTAGAGCCCCCCGTGCCCGACCTGGAGCCAGATCGCCGCTCCCGCGTCGTGCACCCGACGGACCATCTCCGCGAGGCGGAGCACCCGGTCGCGGGTGTTCACGAGCGTCATCCCCGGGGAGGTGCGCCCCTCCTCGTAGAGGCACGCGCTGCCCTGGATGATGAGACCCACGCCGGCCTCGGCATTGGCCACGAAGTGCTGCGCGTACCGCTCCCCGCAGTCGTCGCCGTCACCCGCCCCTTCGAGCACGGGAGCGCGGTACAGCCGATTCCGCACCGTCGTCGTGCCGCCGATCGCCAGCGGGTCGCTCAGCCGTGCCATCTGCGATCGACTGTACCCCCAGGGTGTGTGAGCAAATGGTGGGGTCATGACCCCACCATTTGCTCACACCCCCTCACTCGGCCAGGCGGCGGGCCTCGACGAGGACGGCGCGGGCGTCGGCCTCGTAGCTGGACCGGGCCCGCAGCACGATGAGGGCACCGATGAACACCGGGGCGCTCAGGGTCGCCAGTGCGAGATCCAGCGAGCCGTACAGGTCGGAGAGAGCACCGACCATCAGCGGCCCGAACGCCACCCCCAACGCCACCATGAAGTTGAGGAGGGCGAACCCGACCCCGCGACGTTGTGATGGGAGCACGTCCGCGATGGCCGCCGAGATGTTGGGAATGCCCAGCGCGAGGAGGCTCATGGTAATCGTCAGGAGGACCGCCTGAGCCCACAGCGGGTCCACGAGGAAGGCGGCAGGCCCGATGAGGGCGCCCGCACACTGCCCACCCCCACCGATCACCACCCGGGCCCCCGGGAAACGGCCATGCCAGCGATCGCCCCAGATCCCTCCCACCGTGGCGCCGACGCCCACACCCACGAGGCCGACGATCGCCGCGATCGCCGCTGCCGCGCCCTCGCCGAGATCGTGGGTGCGTTCGAAGAAGCTCGGGGCCCAGAAGGCAATGCCGCCGGCACCGAAGAACAGCACGAGGAGCCCCAAGTAGAGGCGCTTGACGGTGGCGATGCGCATGAGGCGGCGGAGCTGCGACCGCAGATCGGTCAGTTCCGCCAGCGCCGGTTCCCCTCCGACCACCACCTCGGCCCCGTCGTCCATGCCGTCATCGACGTCGTCGCCCAGAAGGGCAACCTCGCGGTCGATCTGGCCCCGCTTCGGCTCGGGCTGGCGCCGAACGAACCAGGCCACCAGGAGCCCGGGGATGACCATGAGGAAGAACACCCAGCGCCAGCCGAGGGTCTCGCCGACGACCCCGCCGAGCAACGCGCCGATCGGGCCTCCGGCAAACGTGGCCATCCGCTGGTACCCGTAGACGCGAGCACGGGCCTTGGGCGGGTACCAGTCCGAGAGCAGGCTCGCCGCCGACGCCCCCTCGAGGCTGTCGGCGAAGCCCAGGATCACTCGGGTGACGAAGAAGAAGGCGAAGCCGGTCGCCAGCGCCGAGCCCGTGATGATGAACGACCACGAGGCGACGACCACGGCGATGAACCGGCGGCGATCGACCCGGTCGGCGATGAGCCCGGCCGGCAGGGTCATGATCAGCCCCGCGATGCCGACGGCGGCCGGGATGGCTCCTCCTGCCGCGTCGGAGAACCCGAACTCGTCCTGGAGGATCGGAAGGGCGCCTGCGACCACGCTGGTCTCGACCCGGTCGACCAGGGTGACCAGGACCATCGCCCACACCGGCGCCCACCCGAACGGGGTGGCGATCCCCTTGCGCGCCCGCGCCATCGCCTCCGCGACGCGCGAATCCGCGTCGGCCTCGTTGCTCCCGGTCGCTGCCTCGGCGGCCACGCGACACGTTCGCGCACTTCACTCCGGCACCGCCCGTCGAGCCACTTCGTGCGCACGGATGCGGATTCGGATCGCGACGACGCAACCGAGTGGATCCCCCGCAGGTTCGCCCAGGCCAGCGCCGCGTCCGACGTGCCCGTGGACCTTCAGAACCGGCATCTCGTGATTCGTCGGCCGCACACGTCGGTAGCCTGACCGAAGACGTACGGAACACACGCGAGAGGACCGCCATGACTGAGCACGATCAAGGATCCGAACCCCGTCCGGAGTCAGGATCCGAGCCGGGGGCGCCCCCGCCGCCGCCGGGCCCTCCCGGTACCCCACAGCCGGGCGCGGCGCCGCCTCCCGGGCCTCCTGCGGCCGGCCAGCCCGCAAGTGCCGGCATCCGCTTCGGAGCCCGCATCATCGACGGCCTGCTCCTGGCCGTGCCGTTCTGGATCATCCTCGCTGTCGTCGGCGCCGACATCGCAGGGAGCGCCGGAGCGTCGCTCCTCTTCGGCCTGCTCGGCAGCGCCATCTACGTCGGGTACTTCGTGTACCTGGAGTCGTCGCGAGGCCAGACTCTCGGCAAGCAGGTGCTGAACCTGCGGACCGTCGGGGTCCAAGGGGGAAACCCGACCCAACAGGAGGCGTTCACCCGTAACGCCTGGGTACTGGTCGGCATCATCCCGTTCATCGGGGGCCTGGTCAGCCTGGCCGTCGCCATCTGGATCGCCATTTCGATCAGCAGCGACCCGGCCCGCCGGGGCGTGCACGACAACTGGGCCGGCGGCACCGCCGTCATCCGCACCGGCTGACCGAAGGTCGCCGGTCACCGGGAGTTCTCAGTCGGGCTGCCGGGATTTGAACCCGGGACCTTTGGTCCCCCAGACCAACGCGCTAACCAAGCTGCGCCACAGCCCGTGATCTTGTGATCTTGTGATCTTGTGAGGGTTCACCCCGTGAGGGGTGAAGAGGGTGCGAGTCTAAACGCCCGACCCCCGGCCAGAGCCTGTCCGAGACAGAGGTATCTGGCCGCGCCCCTCCTCAGTCCTCGCCGGCGAGGATGTGGCAGATCTCGCCCTCGCCACAGTCGGCCGGATCGAGGCGTTCCGCCCGACGGGCCAGCCGGCGAAGTTCGCGCCGCGTCGCTTCGAGTTCCTCGATGCGACTCTCCACTTCCCTCACCCTCGAGGCGAGGACCTCCTTCACGTGGTCGCACGGCGACTCCCCCGACTCGCGAACGGCCAGCACTCCCCTGATCTCCTTCAGGGTCAAGCCGGCCCCCTGGGCCGAACGGACGAACTCGAGACGCGTGATGGCGCCCCCGCCGTAGTCCCGGTACCCGGAACTCGTCCGGGGCGGCTCCGGCAGCAGGCCGATCGATTCGTAGTACCGGATCGTCTTCGGCGACACACCCGTGTGATCGGCCACCTCGCCGATGCGCATCCGTCCCCTCCCCTGCTGCTTGACCTTCCAGTTTACTGGAAGGTCTACGGTCCTGGCATGGAGCTTCGGTCTTCGGCGCGATGGCACGTCGGTTCCCTCGGGCCGTTCGTCCGTCCGGTCGGCGCCGTCGAACATCGCATGGGCTATCGCTTCCCGGCGCGCCCCTGATGCGCATCGAGCTGCTCCGCATCGGCGAGTGCCCGAACTGGATGGAGGCGGCGAACCGCCTCGACGGCGTACTCGCCGAGCTCGGCGTCGAGCCCGAGGAGTTCATCATCCGCCGGGTGTCGGCCCCGGAGCCCACCTTCCACGGGTCGCCGACGATCCTCATCGACGGCCACGACCCGTTCGTCGCTCCGGGGTCTGCCCCGCAACCGGCCGACGGTGGATTGTCGTGCCGGATCTACGACACCCCCGACGGCCCGGGAGGAGCCCCGACCTCCGACCAGATCCGCAACGTAATCGTGAAGGAGATACGCCGTGCAGACCAGTGAGCAGCGCCTCGTTCCCATCGGGGCCATGGAGTGGCAGGCTCACCCCGACGCGCCGGTCGTCGTGCCCGCACGCGACCGCGACGGCGTCCTCCTGGGGAGCGGCGAGGGAACGGTGCGGGGTGCGCACCTCAACGGAAGCCTGCGGTTCTCGATGTATTCGGCCGAATGCCCGATGGATCCGGGATTCCTCGACGACCTCGGCACGTCACTCGATGATCTCGACGACCACGTGTGTCGGGTCACCCCGGGGGGCGTCATCCAGTCCGACGACGGTGCTCGCATCCAGTTCGACGTGCAGGGATTCGGGCTCCGCATCGCGAAGCCGGCGGTCCGCTGGACCCTCACCGGCGCGATCCGCTTCGCGACCGAATCCGTCGGCCACGCATGGCTCAACCGTGTGATGGGTGTTTGGGAGGGCCAGTTCTTCGAGCAGGACGGCTCGGCCCGTTACGAGATCCACGCCCGGGTTCCCGACCTGAGCGCGCCGGTCGGGTGAGGGCGACGTTCAGAGCTTGTCGATGAGCAGCTCGATGCCCTGCCAGGCACGGAGCCCCAGGTAGCCGGCGGCGGCGACGAAGAGGAACTTCAGGTGCCACGGCACCGGTGGTAGGCGGTCGTCGCCCTCCCGCACCTTGAGCTTCGTGCCGCCGGGGTCGACGGCGTCGCCACACGTCGGGCAGGTCCCGTCCGAGCGCACCCCCGACGGGGCCCGGTACTCGGAACAGGTGTCACACCAGGGCATCGGGGAGGTCCCTACACCGGCGGGACGCCGTGTCGACGGTCGAAGTCCTCACGGCGGCGGCCCCGCGCGGCCTCGAACCGGGTGATCAGCTCCTCCCGCAGGCTCTCGGGCTGCACGATGGCGTCGATCACGAGTTCCGAGGCCAGGTGGAGGATGTCGATGTCGGCCTCGTAGTCGCGCTGGAGCTCCTCCACGTACGCTGCCCGCTCGGCCTCGTCGTCGATGGCCTGGATCTTGTTGAAGTAGACCGCGTTGACGGCGGCCTCCGGGCCCATCACCGCGATCTGGGCGGTGGGGAGGGCGATGCAGGCCTCCGGGTCGAAGGCGGGTCCACACATGGCATAGAGCCCAGCCCCGTACGCCTTGCGCACGATCACCGAGATCTTCGGCACGGTCGCCTCGGTCACGGCGCTGATCATCTTGGCGCCGTGACGGATGATCCCGTCACGCTCGACCTGGGTGCCGATCATGAACCCGGGCACGTCGGCGAGGAACACCAGGGGCACGTTGAACGCGTCGCAGAGCCAGATGAACCGCGCCGCCTTGTCGGCCGAGTCGACGAACAGCACGCCGCCGAGGTGCTTGGGGTTGTTGGCGACGATGCCGACGACCTCGCCGTCGAGGCGGGCGAACCCGATGATCAGCTCCCGCGCCCACGCCGGCTTCAGCTCGAACAAGCTCCCCTCGTCGACGAGTCCGTCGAGCACCGTGTGCATGTCGTAGCCGCGACGCGGGTCGGCGGGTACGACCTCGCCGATGGGCGCCGCCTGCGACGTCGTCGGTCGGGGCTCGACCGACGGCGGCCGCTCCCGCCAGTTGCCCGGCAGGTACGAGAGGTAGCGGCGGGCCATCTCGATCGCCTCGGCGTCGTCCACCGCCAGGTTGTCACCACAGCCGCTGACCGTGGTGTGCATCTTCGCTCCACCCATCTCCTCGAGCGTGACGTCCTCGCCGATGACCATCTGGGCCATGCGTGGGGATCCGAGGTACATCGAGGCGTTGCCGTCGACCATGAACACCGCGTCGCAGAAGGCGGGGATGTACGCGCCGCCCGCGGCCGACGGGCCGAAGAGGCAACACACCTGGGGAACCTTGCCGGAGAGGCGCACCTCGTTGGCGAAGATGCGGCCGGCGCCCCGGCGGCCGGGGAACAGTTCGACCTGGTCGGTGATGCGGGCCCCGGCCGAGTCGACGAGGTACACGATCGGCAGTTCGTCGCGGAGCGCCACCTCGGTGATGCGGACGATCTTCTCGACGGTGCGCGCCCCCCACGATCCGGCCTTGACCGTGGGGTCGTTCGCCATCACGCAGACCGGTCGCCCGTCGATTTTGCCGATCCCGGTGACCACCCCGTCGGCGGGAAGGTCGCCGGCGAGGGCGTTGGCCAGCAGACCATCCTCCACCGGTTCCTCGTCGAGGAGGAGCTTCAGGCGCTCGCGGACGAAGAGCTTGTTCTGCTCCTTGAGCTTGTCGCCGTACTTCTGCAGGTTCCCGTCGAGGGCCCGCTCCCTGGCCTCCTGGATCCGCTCGTCGCTCACGCTGCGCCTCCCGTCCCTACGACGCCGCTGCCAGCCGGGAGCGGGGCCCGGCCCGCATGACCTGCCCGGGAAGCTTGCGGCCGACGATCTCCTCGGCCAGCAGCGCGCACTCGATCAGGACATCGAGATCGACCCCGGTGTCGACCCCCATGTCGTGGAGCATGTGGACCAGATCCTCGGTGGCGATGTTCCCGCTCGCGCCCGGTGCGTACGGGCAGCCACCGAGCCCACCGACCGAGGCGTCGAACTTCCAGGCGCCCCGTTCGAGCGCTCCGAGGGCGTTGGCGAGCCCCGATCCGCGGGTGTCGTGGAAGTGGAGCCGGACGTCGGCCGCGGCGAAACCCTCCTCCTGGAGGGCGTCGAAGACCTCGTCGACCCGTCGCGGCGTCGCCATCCCCGTGGTGTCGCCCAGACAGATGCTCTCGACACCGCAGCCATCGCGGAGGCGGGCGGCCAGCGCCGCCACGCGCGACGGCTGCACATCTCCCTCGTAGGGGCAGCCGTACGCGGTGGAGATGACCGCCTCCACCGGACTGCCCGCCTCCCGCGCGAGACCGGCGACCGTGTCGATCTCGGCGACCGACTCGTCGACCGTCCGATTCACGTTCTTGCGGTTGTGGGTCTCCGACGCCGACACCACCACCTCGAGCGCATCCGCGTCGGCGGCGAGACCCAGCTCCGCTCCGCGGGCGTTCGGCACGAGCGCCGTGTAGCGCACGCCTTCCACCCGGGCGATGCGGGCGAACACCTCGTCGGATCCGGCCATCGCCGGGATCGCCTTCGGGTGCACGAAGGCCCCGGCTTCGATGTGGGTGAGGCCCGTACGACTCAGGGCGTCGACCAACCGCACCCGGGCATCGACCGGGACCGGGTCTTCGTTCTGGAGTCCGTCGCGGGGGCCGACCTCGCGGATCGCCGCCCGCTCAGGGAGTTCGCGCATGGGTCAAGCGTACCGGCGCCTTCGTTCTGGTTCTTGACTGTGGATTGCCCGCTGTGCGGGCAATCCACAGTCAAGAACAGGGGCGGGTCAACCTCCGCGGCGGCGGACGCGCACCTTCAGGGGGGTGGCGCCGAAGTCGAAGGCCTCGCGGATGCTGCGCTCGAGGTACCGGAGGTAGGGCGCGGGCAGCTTCTTGTTGGCAAAGAGGGTGAAGGTGGGCGGGTCGACCGCACCCTGGGTGCCGTAAAGCACTCGCGGGCGGGTCCGGCCCTGGGTCGGAGCCGGGTGGGCCTGCTGTGCCTCCTGGAGCACCCGGTTGAGCGCCGACGTCGGCACTCGGCGGTGGTACTCCTCGCGCGCCTGCAACAGCGCGGGCAGGATCTTGCTCGTGTTGCGCCCCGTGAGCGCCGAGATGCGGAGCACCGGCGAGTACCCGAGGAACACCAGCCGGTCGGCCACCTCCCACATCACACGTCGACGCTGCTCCTCGCCGGCGAGGTCCCATTTGTTCAGCAGCACGGTCACGGCGCATCCGGCGCCGTCGATGCGCTCGGCCAGTCGCTGGTCCTGGTGGGTCACCCCTTCGGTGGCGTCGATGACCAGCAGCACCGCGTCGGCGCGGTCCACCGCGCGGAGCGAGCGGACGAGCCCGTAGTACTCGGTCGACTCGTCGACCCGGCTCCGCCTGCGCATGCCGGCCGTGTCGACGAACCGGATCGGCCCCTCCTCCGTCTCGACGATGGTGTCGATGGCGTCGCGGGTCGTCCCCGGCTCGTCGTGGACGATGGCCCGCTCCTCGCCGACCAGTCGGTTGAACAGGGTCGACTTGCCGACGTTGGGCCTCCCCGCGATCGCCACCGCGAAGGCGCCGTGCTCGTCGTCGGCGGCCTGCTCGGCCTCCGGCTCCGGGTCCGGGAGAAGGCCCGCCAGTGCGTCCAACAGCTCGTGCGTGCCCCGATCGTGCATGGCGGAGACCGCGATGGGATCGCCGACCCCGAGGTTCACGGCGTCCCAGATCTCGTACTCGCGCCCTTCGTTGTCGACCTTGTTGACCACGAGCAGCACGGGTTTCTCCGACCGCTTGAGGATGCGGGCCACGTGCTGGTCCTCGTCGATCACGCCGGTCGCGACATCGACGACCATCACCAGGATGTCGGCCTCGTCCATGGCGCGCTCGGCCTGGGCGCTGACCTTGCCCACGAGGCCTTCCCGTTCGGTCAGCCAGCCGCCGGTATCGATGATGCGGAACCGGCGACCGCGAGCCTCGACTTCGAACTCCTTGCGGTCACGGGTGACCCCGGACTGTTCCTCGACGATCGCCTCTCGCCGACCCACGATGCGGTTCACGAGGGTCGACTTGCCCACGTTGGGGCGGCCGACGACGGCGACCAGCGGCAGGGTGCTCATGGCGGTCCTTCGTTCCCGCCGCTACCGGGCGAGCGCGTCGACGAGCGAGGCGCCGTCGGTGCGGACGACTTCGACGGGATGGGGCAGGTCGAGGACCTCGCCCTCGTCGAGGAACCGGTTCCGCGAGAGCACCACGTCGGGCAGCAGGTACCGGTCGCCGGCCGGCTCGGCGGCGAGGGTGGCGGCCACATCGGCCGCGCTGAGCAGACCGGTCACCGCGATGTTGCCCCCGAAGAACCGGTTGCTCACGGGAACCGTCCGTACCGGAACGCCCGCGTGGTGCGACAGGTCGTCGAGCAGGGGTGCGAGCACCCGGGCGCCGTATTCACCGGTGATGATCCCCACGGGCGCGTCACGACCGGGACCGATCCGGACGGGCTGCTCGCCGCCGGGCGCCCGGTACCCGTCCGGGCGGGCCCGGTCGACCCAGGCGAAGAAACCCTCCTCGGGGGCGTGACCCTCGACGTCCTCCCCCGCCAAGCGGGCACGCACGTCGTGCTCGAGGGCGCGGGCCATCCCGATCCCGTTCTCGTGCTGCGGGAGGCCTTCGTAGCTGTCGAGATCGGGGAACCGGCGCCCGGCGAGGAGGTACAGCTCGTCGGAGGCGAACACGACACGGCGACCCTGCGCGGAGCGGAAACGCTCCTGCCAGGCCTCGATCGTCTCGACCGTGCGGGTGGCCTCATCGGGGGTGAGCGGCCGGATGTCGGGCTCGTTGCTGTGGTCGGAGACCCCCACCGGAACCACTCCCACGGTGCTGATCTCGGGAAACCGGTCGAGCACCCCGAGCATCGTGTCGTCCAGGATTTCGCCGTCGTTGATCCCAGGGCAGACCACCACCTGGCCGTGGACCTCGACACCGTGGTCGAGGAGGAGGCGCAGCCACCGCAGGCTCGTGGCGCCGCGCCGGTTCCGCAACATCGCGGCCCGGACCTCGGGGTCGGTAGCGTGAATCGACACGTAGAGCGGCCCCAGCCGCTCCTCCACCACCCGTTCGAGGTCGGCCTCGGTGAACCGGGTCAGCGTGGTGAAGTTGCCGTAGAGGAACGACAGACGGAAGTCGTCGTCCTTGAGGTACAGCGACCGGCGCATGCCCTTGGGGAGTTGGTAGATGAAGCAGAAGGGGCAGTGGTTGTCGCACGTCTGCACCCGGTCGAAGACCGCCGACTCCAACTCGAGCCCGAGTGGCTCACCCCCCTGCTTGCGGATGCTCACGACCCGCTCGAAGCCGTCGGTGCGCAGCTCGAGGTCGACCCGCGGCTCGTCGGTGAGGAGCTGGTACTTGATGACGTCGCGAAGCGGCTCGCCATCGATGGCGAGCAGTTCGTCGCCCACGGACACACCTGCCGAGTCGGCCGGGGAACCGGGGGCGACGGCCACGACCCGGGCCGAAGAATCCATCTCTTGTCCCGCCGACATCTCGTCGGCTCCTCCAGAGTGTGGGGCCCCTGCCCCACACCTGGCCGTCCGAGCCCCATACGCTGGACGACCTCGTTCACGTTCCGTCTGACAGTGTAGGAATCGCGTGTGGCGCACCGTCTCGTCGGCCGGTTCGACGCGAGCCCGGGTGTCACTAACCTCGCGAGCGTGCAGGTAGAGCAGGTACTCCTGGCCCAGCCGCGTGGTTTCTGCGCCGGCGTCGAGATGGCGATCAAGG
>CAZTOV010000004.1:5118-62680 GCA_964615175.1 uncultured Burkholderiales bacterium | reverse complement strand
CCAGCGCGTCGGCCAGGCCGTCGAGGAGCCGGCGGCGCCAGGGGTTCCAGCCGAATCGCTCCACCACCTCCTCCCAACCCGCGTCATGCTCGCCGGGCGGAAGACCACCCGTGGCGGCGTCGAACGGCGGGAGCATAACACAACACTATCATTGTGGTCAGCTCCGTGCCGGGCACATGACCTGGGGTCCCACCGCGAGGGAGTCCGAGACCCACGGATCGGTCAAGAGAGCCGCCTCAGGAAAAGGGGGTATCCGTCCGGGCGGGGCAGCGAGCCCTCGCCGACCGCCGGTGAAGGCCGGTGCCAGCCGGCAGGCGATCCGCTCGAGAGCTGCCGGCTTCGTCGGCGAAGTGATACCGACCAGGCACGGTAGTATCAGATAATCGCTATGTGATACCATGGAAGCTTGATGGTCGCGGATCCAGCAACGTCTGAGACAGGTTGGCCGGCGCTCGGATACGAACGTCACCCCTGGGGGCGGACAGAAGGCGTGCCGATGTCGCGCGCGCAACAACGCCGCCACGTCGGGCACTACGAAGCTGCGATCGTGCCTGAGATCGCTGAGCTGGATCTGCGTTTGCCGAGTGAGACGACCGCCCTCGCAGAAGAGGCCGCAGCGGGGATTGCGCGGTTCGACGCCGAGATGGGGCATGAGATCGCGCCGTTCGCCGCCATCCTGCTCCGGACCGAATCGGCCGCGTCGTCGAAGATCGAGAACCTGACCGCCTCGGCTCGCGCGATCGCCGAGGCCGAGGTATCAGGGGGCCACGGCCAGCACAACGCCCGCCTCATCGTCGCCAACACCAAGGCGATGCAGGCTGCCGTCGACCTCTCGGATGACATCAGCCCCGAGGCCATTCTCGAGATGCACCGGGCACTGCTCAGCGACAGCGCCCCCGACATCGCCGGACGCTGGCGGAGCCAGCAGGTCTGGATCGGTGGCAGCGACGGCGGGCCCCACGGCGCGACGTTCGTCCCGCCGCACCACGAACACGTGGAGCCGCTGGTCAACGACCTGGTCCGCTTCATCGATCGCGACGACATCCCGGTTCTGGCGCACGCTGCGGTTGCCCACGCGCAGTTCGAGACCATCCACCCGTTCCCCGACGGCAACGGTCGCGTCGGGCGAGGTCTGCTCCACGCTCACGTGCGCAACAAGAGGCTGGCCCGCTACGTCACCGTCCCCGTCTCCGCCGGCCTTCTGAGCAACACCGACGCCTACTTCGACGCTCTCACCCTCTACCGGGAAGGAAACCCTCGCCCCATCGTTGAGCGTCTCGCGGAGGCGTCGTTCTCGGCGCTCCGGAACGGGACCGCCCTCGTCAAGGAGCTGCGGGAGATCCGCGATGGATGGGACGAGCGAGTCAAGGTGCGGCGGGATTCGAGGGCCTGGGCGATCGCCGACGTCCTCATCCGGCATCCGGTGGTCACCGCGCCGCTCCTCGCTCGGGAGTTCGGTGTCCCGCACCAGAACCTCTACCGCTCCTTGGAGCCGCTCGTGGACGCCGGCGTGCTCGTCGAGTTCTCCGCCAAGAAACGCAACCGGATGTGGCGCACCCCTGAGGTCCTGGCGGCGCTCGATCGGTTCGCCGATCGCGCCCGGCGACGCAACCGCGGGAGCGTGTGAGCGTCCAGGTGCCGTCCGAGCTCTGCGTCGTCAGGGGCCGGTCCATGACCTCGATGGCGAGCGTTGTGGGGCGTGTTCGACAATCGCCGGGTGTGCGCTTCTGGAGTCGGGTCTCGTGCCTATCGACCACCGTTTCCGACTCCAGAACGGCGAACCCGAGTTCGCGGCGCCCGAGGCTGTGCCCGACTGAACGCCGGATGCGCGCCGGCCTCGGCGCCGTGGAGACGTGACCCGCCCCCGGATGCCACGGCCGGCGAAGCCGCCCGTGAGCGGTGCTCAGCGGCCGAGCAGTTCGAGGAGGTCCTCGGCCACCCACCAACGTTCGGGGCGCCCCGGTCCGTGGGCGACGGTGCCGACGTCGACGAGGATGCCCCGGTTCTCGAGCTGGGCGATGGCGTTGGTGGCGGCCCGGCGGCTGACGCCGACGAGGGCCGCGGCGGTGGCCGTGGACAGCACGGGGTGGGCCACCAGCTCGTCGAGGAGGCGGTGGGCGGCGGAGTCGGCGCGCAGATCGGAGACCTGGCTGCGCCAGTGGCCCCGGAGGTCCTCGACCGCGGCGAGGACGGCGGCGGCGCCATCCGCGGCCGCGTGCACGGCATCGGCGAACCACAGCACCCAGGAATCATGATCGTCCTGGCGGTAGAGCGTGAGACCGGCCTGGTAGCCGCCGACATCGCGAGCCATCTGCAACGACACCGGCGGCGGGACACTGAGATCGAGGCGGTGGGTGAGGACCCAACCGACGAGCACCCGCCCGATCCGGCCGTTGCCGTCGGAGAAGGGGTGGATGGTCTCGAACTGGGCGTGGAGGACGGCCGCCTGGGTGACCGGGTCGATGTCGTCGCGGGCGGCGAACGCGAACAGGTCGGCCATGGCGGCCGGAACCCGCTCGGCGGGAACGCCGACGTGCGCCGCCAGGCGCGGGTTCGGACCACCGACCCAGCCGAGCGTGTCCCGCCACGCCCCGACGTGGCGGTTCTCGACGGTCGGGCCGTGGCGCATGAGGCGGCGATGCCAGGCAAGGACGGTGGCCGCGTCGAGCGGGCCGGGGTGGGAGAGCGCGTCGGTGACGACCGCCAGGTTGTCGGCGACCCACGCCGCGGTGCTGCGCTCGTGGGCGTCGGGGGTCGCGGCCGCCTCGGCGATGGCGACGTCGGTCGCCGAGGCTCGCAGGCCCTCGATGGCGGAGGAGGCGAGGCCCTCCGCCCGCAGCAAGAGCCGGGCGGCGGCCTCGAAGTGCCCGCCGGCGAGCGCACCCGACGCGCGGGCCGCCGCCGCGGCGCGTTCGGTGCGACGGACCGTGGGTTCAGAAAGCTCGGGCGCCCAGCCGGCGATCGTCGGGGTGACGGTCGCCTCGACCGGGATGCCCTCCCATGTGACCGTCACCGTCTCCACGGGCTCATCCTTCCACAACACCGGTACTTATGGAAGGGTAGGGCACGGAAACTACTGTAATTGGCGGAGTTCTCGACGGTCGCGGTGCCGGTCAGCCCGGACTGAGCGCCGGGGCGACCCCCGCCTCGGCGACTTGCCCGAGCAGCGCCTCGTAGCGGTCCATCACCGCCTCCCACTCGTAACGCTCCTCCACGTAGCGGCGGCCCCGCTCCCCCAGCTCGCGTCGCAGCTCCGGCCGCTCGAGGAGCAGCTCGAGCGACGCCTCGAACTCGGGGAAGCCCCAATACGGGATGCCGCCGCCGCTGCGCATCGTCTGGCCCACGAGCACCTCGCAGTGGCCCTGCACCAGCACGGGCAGGCGGAACGCCCACGCTTCGGCCAGCACCATCGAGAAGCTCTCGAAGTAGGAGGGCTGCACGAGGGCGGTGGCACCGGCGAAGGCGTCGTCGCGGGTCTGGTCGTCGACGAACCCGGTCAGCACCACGTCGGGGTGCTCGGGCAGCTCCTTCACCGGGTCGCCGAGCACCACCAGCGCCAGGGGCCCGGGGTGGCGCTCCTTGAAGGCGGTGAAGTAGCCGTGCAGCTCGTCGGCTCCCTTGCCGGGGTCGAGCCGGCCCACGTAGAGCAGGTAGGGCCGGTCACCGAGCCCGTACGCGGCGCGGAACCGGGCGGCGTCGCCCGAAACGTCGAGGTCGGTGCCCACCCCCACGATCTCGTGGAGCCCGCCGTGCACGGCGTCGGCGCCGGTGCGGCGGCGCAGCAACGCCCGCTCCTCCTCGGTCGAGAACGCGTACCCCGTGGGCCGCCACCACATGTCGTCGAAGACCGGCAGGTGGAAGGCCGCCTCGTCGTGGGCGGTGGGGTGCAGCACGGCCGGCGCCTTCCCCAGCACCGCCTGGGTGCCCGCCCAGGTGGTCCAGTACAGGTAGGTGAAGAACACCACCACGTCGAAACCGGCCGCCTCCTCCGACAGCCAGCCCGCCAGCGCGGAGCTGCGCGGCCCCTGCATCTCCATCCACGAGCGCTGGAGGTACCACGGCACCGAGATCGAGGTCATCACCCGGGCGTTGAGCGCCTCGAAGATCGAGTTGTCGCGGGGAGCGTCGACCGGCGCCCGGTGCAGCGTCACGCCGTCCAGCTCGCTCTCGCCCGCCGGAAGCTCGTTGGCCCAGTCGACGTAGCTGGTGGCGCAGGTGGTGAGCGTGTGCACGTCGTGGCCCCGGGCGGCGAGGCGGGTGGCGAAGTAGCGGCAGTGCAGCTCGGCGCCGCCGGCGACCTCGGTGCCGTAGCGCTGGACCACGAAGAGGATCCGCACCTACAGGCACTCCAGCAGCGTGGTGCGCAGGCGCTCCCGCCCGGCGTCGGGCTCGAACTCGGCCACCCGTCGGCGTCCACGGGCGACCAACTCGTCGCGCAGCGTCCCGTCGGTGAGCACGGCGTGGAGCGCCTCGGCGATCACCGCGGGACCGTCCTTCTCCTCGAGGCAGAGCCCGGCACCGCCGAGGGTCTCGGGGATCGCCGCGAACCCCCGAGCGACCACCGGGCAGTCGAAGGCCATGGCCTCGAGCAGCGGCACGCCGAACCCCTCGTGCTCGCTCATGGTGACGAACGCGTCGGCCGCGTCATACCAGCCCGCCAGCGCGGCGTCGTCGACCGGGCCCACGAACTCGAGACCGGGCAGGTTCAGTTCGCGAGCGAAACGCCGCACCGCCCGTCCGTAGCCCGGCACCCGGTCGGCCCCCACGATGGCAAGGCGGGCGCGGGGCATGAGGTGGCGCACCAGGATCTCGTACGCCTGGATCAGCAGGTCGGGTCGCTTGTGGGGCAGGAGCTGGCCGACGTAGAGGAGGAGGGGAGCCTCGGACGAGCCCTCGGCTCGGGAGCTGCGGGGGAGGAGCCGCCGCAGCCGATCGACGTCGACGACCAGGGGCACCACCCGCACGTCGTCGAAGCCCGCCGCCTCGAGTTCGCGGGCGCTGTACTCCGAGAAGGCCACCGCGCTCGACGCCCGGTCGCGGAGCCCGGCCAGCTCGCTGCGCCCCAGGTCGAGAAGGCGGGCGAACCGGCTGTCGTAGGGGCGGAAGTACTCGCCCGGGGTGACGTTGTGGTACAGGACCACCACCCGTTCGGGCCGCTCCTCGAGGAACGTCATCACCCTCGGCTCGCCGATCGACGCGTGGTAGACGATCACGTCGTCGCGGCTCCCGTGGGGCACGGTGAGCGGGTAGCGGGCCAGGGGGACGACCAGGCCCTCGATCTCGGGGGCGATGTGGCGGGCGAAGATCCGGGAGTGGCGGGCGCCGCCGAGCAGGTCCTGGATCTCCCGCGCCTGGGTGGTGACCGCGTCGCCCCGGGAGGCCCCGACGACGACCTGGTGGACCTCCATCGCTACGCGTCCGTTTCGCCGCCGACCGGTCCGGTGCCGCGCTCGAGCGCCCGCAGCCGGGCGACCACGTCGGCGAGCGCCCGGTCGACGTCGTCGGGGAGGCGGTCGGCTTCGGTGAGGCGCTCCAGGCACGCGTCGACGCGGGCCCGCACGTCTTCGATCGCCTTCGCCTGGGCGGTCATCGCCTCGACCACCGCGTCGGCGAACTCCTGCATCTGGTGGAGCACGCCGTCGGTCTGGCGCCCCACCATGCGGCCCATCGTGCTGTGGAAGGCCCCGCCACCCGGAACCCGCGAGGTGGTCTCGATGCGCGAGCGGGTGAAGCCCCGGGCGGCGTCCACGTCGTCGATGCGGCGCTCGAGCTGGCGCAGCTTGTCGGCCCGCTCCTGCTGCACGATGACCTGGAAGTGCGCCTCGAGCTGCGCTTCGAGGTCGTCGGGGTACTCACCGGCCTCACGGCGGGCGCGCACCCGGTCGCGAATGTCGTCGAGGAGAGCGGCGACGTGCTCGTCGCCTCGCTGAGGAACGCTCATCTTCGCGAACTGTAGCGGGGCCTCCCGCAGGCGACGGGAAGGGCCGGCCCGGTTCAGGCGCCGGACCGCACCTCGACCGGCACGTGCACCGCGAGGCGCGGGTCGACCTGGTCGGCCCACGCCCAGCCGTCCTGGAGCAGGCTCAGCTCGAGCACGTAGGTCCCCGGCCGCTCCGGCGCCTCGACGTGGATCTCGAGGTCGCACGTCCCGCCCGGAGGGACCGGGGCGGGCAGGTTCGAGCGCAGGCCCTCGAACACCGCGACTCCCCCGCCCTCGTCCAGCCAGTGGTAGCTCGCCATCACCGGCCCCTCGACGAAGTCGCTCGACAGCCAGGTCTCGCCCCGGTTCTCCAGCGCGGCCGGCACCACCACCCGTTCTCCCGGAGCCACCACGAGGTCCGAGACCTTCGGTTCGAGGCGGTAGTCGGGGGCGAAGACCACGGCACGACGCGGAGGTCGCGGCCACCGCCGGCGCACCCCCACCGCCGCCGCGTGGGCCAAACCGACCAGGCGGCGCACCGGCCCCGGCCGCCCTGGAAGGCACAGCAGGTCGACGATGCCCCGGCGGGCCAGGAGGCCCGCGAGATGCCGCCACGACGCCACCCGCACGCTGCGCCCGCGCCGGGTCACGACGGCCACCGTGGCGAACCGCTCGGTCAGCTCGGCGAAGAAGTCCTCCGGCGCCCGCCCGGCCACCCGGCGCAGCGCCAGGGGGTGGAACTCCACCACCAGCGCGGGCCGGAACCGTTCGAGCGTCCGGTGCGCCCCCGCCAGGGCCGCCGGCTCCGAGCCCTCCACGTCGAGCTTCACCAGGTCGAGCCGCCGGAGGTCGTGGCGCTCCACCCACTCGTCGAGGGTGGCGATCTCGATCCGCCTGCCTTCAGAGCCCCCCGCAGCAACGTGGGCACCGCCCGGCCAGTCCGGGTCGAAAGCGAGGGTGGCCGAGCCCGCAGCCTCGCCGAGCGCCGCCGCCACCGGCACCACGTTCTCCACGCGGTTGCGGGCCAGGTTCGCCACCAGGAACTCGTGCGTGTCGACCGCCGGCTCGAACGCGTACACCACCCCCGGCCGCGCCAAACGCGCCAGCAACAGCGTGTGCAGGCCGATGTGCGCGCCCGCGTCGACCACCACCGAGCCCGGCTCGACGATGCGACCGAACAGCCGCATCAGGTGCTCCTCGTAGACGCCGTCGTCGACCGTCAAGGTGCGCATCGTGGGGTCCGACGCCCGCCCCACCACCTCGAAACGCGGGCCGCCCGGGAGCCCGAAGCGGGCGATGGCGGTCGACGAGTGGCTCAACTGAC
This sequence comes from uncultured Burkholderiales bacterium, assembly GCA_964615175.1. Lineage (GTDB taxonomy): Bacteria > Actinomycetota > Acidimicrobiia > IMCC26256 > JACPCJ01 > CAZTOV01. The sequence continues at coordinate 55,436 of CAZTOV010000004.1, read as the reverse complement.
TGCGTCGACCACCGCATGGATGATGCGGTGCTGATCCTCAACTGTGAGGTACGGATGCATCGGCAGGCTCAGAACCCGCTCCGCCAGGTCCTCGCTGACATGAAGGCCTTCTGGCGCCCGCGGAAAGTCTTCGTACGCGGGTTGGCGGTGCAGAGGACGCGGGTAATACACCGCGGTCGGAATCCCCCACTCACGGAGCAGGTCGGCCACGCGATCGCGCTCGTCAACCTTGATCGTGTACTGAGCCCACGCGCTCGTGACCCCTGAGGGCACTCGAGGGGTCTCGACGAAGTCACTCAGACCGGCGTCGTAGCGCTTCGCTACTTCTCCTCTTGCCGTGAGTTCGTCGGGAAAGATCCGCAGCTTCTCGAGGAGCACCGCGGCCTGGAGTGTGTCGAGGCGCCCGTTGATGCCGATGCGGCGAACGTCGTACTTCCCGTCGCCCTGGCCGTGAACCCGCAGCGAACGAAGCGTCTCTGCTGTGCCGTCGTCGTCGGTGAACAGCGCGCCCCCATCCCCATAGCAACCAAGCGGCTTCGCCGGAAAGAAGCTCGTGGCGGTCACAGGCGCCAACGTGCCGACCCGACCACCATCGACTTCGCCGCCGAAGCTCTGCGCTGCGTCGGCGATGAGGACCAACCCGTGTTGCGTCGAAACCTCGGCGAGCCCTCTGTAGTCGGCGGGGAGGCCGTAAAGGTCGACTGCGATGACAGCTCGGGGCCGGAGGTCGCGCTCCCTTGCGTCGTCGATCGCCGACGCAAGGCTGTCGACCGAGAGGTTCATCGTCACGTCGTCAACGTCAACGAACACCGGGGTCCCTCGCAGGAGGGCCACCACCTCCGGAGTTGCAGGGAACGTCATGGCGGGGATGAAGACAGCGTCACCGGGACCGATGTCCGCGGCCATGAGCGCGAGGAGAAGTGCATCGGTCCCGCTGGAACAGGTGACGGCGTGAGTCGCTCCACAGAAGCCGGCCAGCCGCTCCTCCAACTTCGAGACCTCGGGGCCCATGATGAACTGTCCGTGCTCGAACACCCTGGCGAGGGCTTTGTTCACATCGTCCGCAATGCGGCGGTGTTGGGCCTGCAGGTCGATGAAGGACATCGAGGGCCGGGTGGCTTGCTCAGACACCCGGCAGCTCCACGAGACGATCAGGAGTCTCCTCGACGTACCGGCGACCTGTCCGAGGACAGATCAGGTCACTTCCGAGCCGCTCGCCGGCGTGGCTCATCCACCCGATCCGCTCAGCAGGCACTCCCGCGACGAGGGCGAAGGCGGGAACGTCGTCGGTGACGACCGCTCCCGCCGCCACGAACGCGAACTCACCGATGGTGTGGCCGCACACGACGGTCGCGTTGGCCCCAAGCGTCGCCCCTTGCTTGACCAGCGTGCGACGGAACTCGTCCTTCCGTTCGACGCCCGCACGGGGGTTGAGCACGTTCGTGAAGACGCAGCTCGGCCCGCAAAACACCTCGTCTTCGAGGACGACGCCCTCGTAGACGCTCACGTTGTTCTGGATCTTGCACCGGTCGCCGACGACGACCCCGCTCCCCACCATGACATTCTGGCCCAAGACACAATCACGCCCGATCTGGGCCCCGGTCAGGATGTGACTGAAGTGCCAGATCGTCGTTCCAGGACCCACGGAGCAATCCGCGTCAACGTACGCGCTCTCGTGAACCCGTACGTCCTCCCCGTCGGGCCACTCTTCCAGTCCGGGGCTGCTCATGGACGGTTCTCCGCCAGGCTCTGCTCTGCCTCGGCGAGAACCCGCAACACTCGCACTCCCTCCCGCCCGTCGGTGATCGGGGTTACTCCGGTTCCCACGCAGTGGAGAAAGTGCCTGCACTCTGCGAGCAACGGCTCTGACGGATCCACCGGCACGGCCTCGGGCTCGGCTCGGAGAGCTTCAGGTGGTCCGTCCCCCGTGGTGTCGACCCGATGACGGAAGAGTCGCAGCTTGTCCACCCAATCACGACCATCGTCGAATACGGCCATTCCCTCGTCGCCGACGACGACGAGGCGGTGCTCCTTGTAGGGATGGAGCCACGAGACGAACACATGCGCCCGTACGCCGCCCGGAAATGCCAGGTGGGTGGTGGTCACGTCGGCAAGGTGCTCGCTGAGGTACCAGCCACCGACGGCCGAGACTTCGAGCGGGTCCTCACCCACGAGATCGAGGATCATTGAGATGTCGTGGGGTGCGAAGCTCCAGAGGATGTTCTCTTCCTGACGGAACCTTCCGAGGTTGAGCCGGTTCGAATAGAGATACTGGACCTTGCCCAGCACGCCGCTCTCCACAAGCTCACTCAGCTTCAAGAAGACAGGGTGGTACCGAAGGAGATGGCCAACCATGAGTACGCGCCCGCGATCGTCGGCCTCTCGGCACAAGCGCTCCGCGTCGGCTACATCCAACGCGAGCGGCTTCTCCACGAAGGTGTGCTTCCCGGCGGCGAGTGATTCGCGAGCGAGGCCCGCATGCTCGGCTGCTGGTGCCGCGATCACAATCCCGTCGACGTCTGAGGCCAGAATCTGCTCCCACTCGGAGACAGACGCCTGTCGACCCTCCACGACCTCGTGAGCCCTCGCGGGGTCGGGATCGTGGACCGCGGAGAGAGCCCCGATGTCGTCGAGCACGCGCACCAGGTTGCGGCCCCAATGGCCGCAACCTGCAACCGCGATTCTGGGAAGAGTAGGCGTCACCGCGTGGATGCTATTCGGGATCGACTCAGACGCCCAGAAACGGTTTCAGGTTCCATCAGCTCCTGGCGCCCAGGTTCCTTGGCGAACCAGGCTGCCATTCCGCAATGAGTGTCCCGCCTCCAACTCGCACTTCACCGACTCCCCCAGCCTCACGTGTCCGGGCGAGGCCGTCGACTGATGGAGGGACTAGAACTAGAACGAGAACGCTCCCCGTTAGAAGGCGGCTCGAAGGCGTCCCATGCGCGCGTCCAGTGACAAACGTGTGGTGGAGTGTGCCGAAAGCATTCTCGACGTCGCCGGGCGGCGCCAGACCCCATGGGACCAGTATCGTCCCAGCGCGACAGCGATCTCAGATGCGGCCAGGAGGATACGTGAAGGTCGGAATCATCGGTGGGAGCGGTCTTGAGGATCCCGATCTCCTCGAGCATGCAGAGGAGTTGAAGGTCGGTACGCCCTGGGGCCCACCCGCTTCAACGATCACGACCGGCACCATTGACGGAGTCGACGTCGCCATCCTGTCCCGACACGGTCGCAACCACGAACACTCGCCCACCACCGTGCCGAACCGGGCCAACATCTGGGCCCTCCAGGAGACGGACTGCACGCATATTCTCGCTACGACGGCGTGCGGGAGTCTCCGGGAAGAGATCGATCGGGGTCATTTCGTCGCCGTCGATCAGATGATCGACTTCACCAAGCATCGCCGCAGCTCGTTCCATGAGGATTTCTCCGATGGCCCGGTCCACGCCCCCATGGCGGACCCCTTCGACGCCGAGCTCAGGGCGGGGCTGGTCGGCGCCGCCCGAGGCCTCGACATTCCCATTCACGAGCGGGGCACGGTCATCACCATTGAGGGCCCTCGCTTCTCGACTCGGGCCGAGTCGGAGATGTTCCGCGCCTGGGGCGCCGACGTGATCAACATGACCACCGCCCCCGAGGTGGCCCTCGCCAACGAGGTCGGAATTCCGTACGCGGCGGTCGCGATGTCGACCGACTACGACTGCTGGAAGACGGACGAGGATCCGGTGAGCTTCGAGGAGATCGTGAGGGTGATGGATCAGAACGCGGAGGCGGTCAAGCGACTGCTCCTCGCGACGATCGGGGCGGTAGCGGCCGGGGCCCGCGAATCGAGCGGAGGGACATGATGGCGGGCGACGCTACAACGCAGAGCGCCGACGACCTGAGGCACCTCGTACGCGACATCCCCGACTTCCCGAAGCCCGGAATCGTGTTCAAGGACATCACCCCCCTGTTGCGAGACCCGATTGCGCTCCGGACCGTGATCGACGACCTGACCGACCGGGTACGAGACCTCGACGTCAACCTCGTGGTGGCTGCGGAAGCCCGCGGGTTCCTCATCGGGCCCGCCCTGGCCAAGGAGCTCGGCGTCGGCTTCGCGCCGGTCCGCAAGCCCGGCAAGCTGCCGTACGAGACCCGCACCGTGGAATACGAGCTGGAGTACGGGACCGACTCCCTCCAGATCCACGCCGACGGCGTGGTGGACGGTGAGCGCGTGCTCCTGGTCGACGACGTGCTCGCCACGGGAGGGACGATGGCAGCCAAGGCACAGCTCGTCGAGGAGCTGGGTGGCACCGTCGCCGGATGCGCGGTGATCATCGAGCTGTCGTTCCTCGACGGGCGAGCGCGTCTCGGCGACCATCCCCTCGTGAGCCTGATCCGGTACTGACGCCGTGCGGAACCGGTGGGACGACGAGGAGGCCGCACGCTTCGGCGACGATCCTCTCGGACAACGCGTGTATTCCTCCCGCCTGCTGGGCGCCGACCCGAGCCTCGTCCTCTACGGCGGGGGAAACACCAGCGTCAAGACCACGATGAGCGATGTCCTCGGCGAGGAACACGAGGTGTTGGCGGTCAAGGGCAGCGGATGGGATCTCGCCACCATCGAGCGCGACGGGTTCGCGCCCGTGCGCCTCGACGCGCTGCGGCGCCTGGCTGACCTCGACGAACTGACGGACAGCGCAATGGTCCGCGCTCAACGCTCGGCCATGCTCGACCCCGACGCCCCGAATCCGTCGGTCGAGGCCATCGCGCACGCGTTGATCCCCCACACGTTCGTCGACCACACCCACGCGGACGCCATCGCCACGCTGACCCACCTCGACGACGCCTCCGCTCGGATCGCCGAGGTGTACGGCGACCGGGTGATCGTCATCCCATACGTGATGCCGGGTTTCATCCTGGCCAAGGCCATCAGGGACGCCGTCGACGGTGTGGACTGGGAGTCGCTGGACGGCATGATCCTGATGCACCACGGGGCGTTCACGTTCGGCGATGACGCCCGCTCGAGTTACGAGCGCATGATCGACGTCGTCGCCCGCGCCGAGGAGCACCTCGGGATGGAAGAAGTCGGCGACATGGTCCCGGGAGACGAGCCCTCCCCCTCGACCGACGAACTCCACCGGCTCGCCGACGCTCGGCGAGCGGTTTCGCGGGCCCGGAGCGGCGCGGTGATCGCGGCCCTCGACCGGTCGCCCGAGGCCCTGGCCGCGGCCGAGGCGGGACCCGATGCGTTCACCGACGCCTATCCACTGACGCCGGATCACGTGCTGCGGGCCAAGCCGTGGCCCATGGCGCTCGACGATCGCGCACCGACCGAGTGCGTCGAGGCCTACGCGACGGCCTATGTCGAGTACCACGCTCGCAACGAAGACGGCGAGACACGTCTCGACCCCGCACCGAGGTGGGCGATCTGGCCCGGTCTGGGGACACTGGCCTTCGGCCGCTCAGTGGACGAAGCGCGGGCAATCTCGGACATCGCCCGTCACAACATCGCCGCGGTCATGGTCGCGAGACGCGTCTCCGCGTGGGCGGCCCTCTCGGAACGCGACGTGTTCGACGTCGAGTACTGGGAACTCGAGCAGGCGAAGCTCGCCCGGCAACCGGCGCCGGCGCCCCTCCAGGGCCGGGTCGCCCTCGTCACTGGCGGCGCTGGGGGCATCGGCCGCGCCTGCGTGCACGCGCTCCGCGACGCGGGCGCCGTCGTCTCCAGCCTGGACCTGACCTATGACCAGGAGCTGGTGACCGACCCCGCCGTGCTCACCCTTGAAGGCAACGTCACCGTCGCCGGTTCGGTCCGCGACGCCGTCGAGGCCACGGTGGCGAACTTCGGCGGTCTCGACCTCGTCGTCAGCAACGCCGGCTCGTTCCCGTCCAGCCGCTCCATAGAAGACATGAACGACGCCATCTGGGACGACACCCTCGCCCTCAACCTCACCGCGCACCGGCGCGTCATCCAGGAGGCCACGCCGTATCTCCGCCTCGGCGTCGACCCGAGCGTGGTCGTGGTGGGTTCCAAGAACGTTCCGGCGCCGGGGCCGGGAGTGGGGGCCTACTCGGCCGCCAAGGCCGGCCTCACCCAGCTCAGCCGGGTCGCGGCGCTGGAGCTCGGCGCGGACGGCATCCGGGTCAACGTGGTACACCCCAACGCCGTCTTCGACACGGGAATCTGGACCGAAGAGATCCTCGAGGCGCGAGCGGCGCACTACGGCGTGGACGTCGAGACCTACAAGCGCCAGAACGTGCTCGGCACCGAAGTCACCTCGGAAGACGTGGCCCGACTGGTGATCGCCATGCTCGGCCCGACGTTCGCCAAGACCACCGGAGCCCAGGTGCCGATCGACGGCGGCAACGAGCGGGTGATCTGAACTCCTGATCCAGGTCAGCCGGTGTTCGCCACACGGATCAGCCGGTACCGGCCCGACTCGCACACCAACGTCGCGCCCCCGAGGCCGAGGACTTGGGGATCGACGTAGGTCGAGTCGAGCAGGACATGGGTGATGCCGTGCCGCTCGAAGACCTCCGGAAGCGGCTCGCGCAGCACGGGAAACACCGGCTCGACGTTGCGGAACCCGTAATGGTGCGTTCCCCACAGCACGGGTCGCCGCGTCGTGTACGCGGTGGCGTCGGCGAGCTGGAACGGGAGGCACATGACCCTCGCATCGTCGACATCATGCAGCGGCGCGACGGCCGCGCGGAACTCGTCGTCGATCACGCCCGTGTGATGAGTGGGTTGGCGCATACGCCGGGCCGCGAGCGCGTAGGCACCCAGTGTCGCGGCGGCGGCCGCCGCCGCGAGCGCCCACATCAGACGAGACGGAGTATCCGCCAACCCTCGGGCCGAGAGAAAGAGCACCGGCACGGCCCCGTACTTCAAGTACTTGGTGCCTTCCCCGAGCCCGCGGAGCACGGGAAGTGCGAGCGTGAGCGTCGCCCACGCGTACACCGCCACCAACCACCAGAAGGCGAATTCTGCGGCCCCCTCCGACGGCCAGTCGTAGACGACGCCGGCGACGGCGACGATCAACCACGGATGGTGACGGAGCACCATGTATGCGTAGCGGGCAGCTCGCCGGACGCCGCTCGGGCCGTGGAACTCTCCGACGGCGGCCCGCTCGCCGGAGCCGTACACGGGTGAGTCAGCGACAGCATGGGCGCCGAGGAGCGGCCAGTTCCGCGTCCAGAACGCCACGATGTCGGCGTGTGCTCGCTGGAGCTGCCAGAAGTAGCGCGGGGCGACGGCAGCGGCCCCGAAGTAGGCGAGCGGGAGTGGCAGTAGCCAGCGCCAGTCGCCGGTGCCGAGGGCCAGCACCGGCACGAGGAACCACAGCAACTGCACGGCCAGCTTGTGCGCGTAGAGGAGGAGTACCCCGGCCACGACCGCCACCGGGAGCCAGTACGAGGGACCTTCGACCCATCCCCATGAGGCGAAGGCGAATCCGAGGAAGAAGAGGTGCCCTAGGGGGCGGGAGGTGAGATTGGCGTACTCGGTGACGAGGAACGGGCTCAGTCCGTAGGCGAGGCCGGCCAGTGCTCCCCATCCGATGCCGAACGCCACCCCCGTCCAGACCGTGACGGCAGCCAACACCGGAAGGTCGAGGACGTGGGCGATGATCCAATAGTCACGCCGGAGCGTCCGGTCGGGGAACAGCCCAAGCAGGAGCGAGAAGGCGGGTGGGTAGTACTGCCGGGCATCTTCGAGGAGATAGAGGGGCGCCAACTCGATCGGCAGCCGCCACCGGCTCCTCCTGACGGCCTCGGCTGTCAGGAGGAAGTAGTAGGCGTCGCATCCTCGATGCCGCTGTGGCCACAGCGGAAGAAACCGCAGCAGCAAGAAGGCCACGAGAACACCGAAGGAGACGCCCGTGTACGCCGCCACCGGACCGGCCCCGGGGCGAGGTCAGTCCCTCGGGGTGGGACTCAGGGTCACCGGGACCTCTTCGCCACGCATTCCGCTCTCGGCGGCTTCGCCCACGAGGGCCTCGACCGATGACGGATCGAAGCTGTGACGCTCGGCCTCGAAGCTCAGGGGGGGCGAACGGTCGAGATTCGGCACGCCGTAACCCGAACAGAGCTGGCAGATGTCGACCCCGCCCTGGTTGGTGGCGATCTGCTTGCGGAAGCCCCGCATCTTGGGCCCGTTCCAGATCTCTCGCAACGGTTCCTCGAACACGTTCCCGAGGATGTGCTTCCCATGCGGGTCGCGACAACACGGGACCACCGTGCCGTCCCAGTTGATCATCACAGAGTTCCAGATCCAGGTGCACTCATTGTCGGGCACGTGCTTCGGTTTCAGCACACCGCGCTCGAAGGCCTCTTCGTCGTAGAACCAGTAGCGCCGGTCGTCCGGGAGCATCTCCTCACCCTCCTCGACCGTCCGCACGCAGGGATCGATCACGTTGGCCTTGTCGACGCCCAGCTCCTCGGCCCAACGCAGGAACTCGGGGACCTCGTGCTCGTTGTGCTTCATGACGATGAAACCGACCTCGACCGAGACGTTCGACTCGGGATGCTTCCGACGCTCCTCGATGAGCGCTTCGATGTTGGGAACCACCCGGTCGATGTCGCTGTTGATCCGGTAGACCTGATGGGACTCGTTGGTCAGTCCCCCGATCTGGAAGCTGACCTGATTGATGTCCGAGAAGATCACGCCCTCGGCGTCGACGAAGTCGCCGTTCGTGCAGGTCTCCACGAAGATGTCCTTCTGGCGCGCGTACCGGATCATCTCGTAGGAGCGCTTGTTCAGGAACGGCTCGCCCATGAAGTAGTACATGAGCACCGACGTGGTCGGAGCTACATCATCGATGAACGCGGTGAACTGGTCGTAGTCGAGCATCCCGCGCTTGCGTGCCATGGAACCGTTGCCGGTCTCGCACACCGGACACTTGGCATTGCACACGTTGGTCGGCTCAATCGAGATGTGGGCGGGCATCATCAGCGGGCCCGTGATTCCCGCCTTGGCCATGGCGGTGTTGTAGAGAACCGATCGCCATCCCTTCGGGCGTTCGCGAACCAGCCGGGACGCACGACGCGCACGGTCGCCGAAGGTCCTGATCGTTGCGCTTGGAGTAGGCACGAAGAACTCCTTCAATAGAGCCTCGCTCTCGGTGAAACGAGAACGGCGGTTCCCACTTTAATCATCGACCGCACCGCATCGGCCGTCATGCGAGATCGGTCCCTACAGGGGTCCGGCCCGCTCGATGTCGCTGTCGTGGCCGGTGCTTCCATCCCGCTGGAGGTGCCACATGGCGGCGAAACGTCCGTCGAGATCCAGCAACTCAGCCCATCGTCCCTCCTCGACAAGCCGACCTGCTTCGAGGAGGAAGATCCGGTCGCATCGACGCACGGTGGAGAGACGGTGGGCGATCATCGCAATCGTCATCTGCCCGTGAAGATCGTCGATCGCTGTGAGAACCGCCTGTTCCGCTTCCGAGTCGAGGGCGCTTGTTGCCTCGTCCAGGATGAGGAGCCGGGGTCTGCGTGCAAGGGCCCGGGCAAGCCCGAGACGCTGTCGCTGACCTCCCGAGAGGCGCACCCCTCGGTCGCCGATCCTGGTGCCATAGCCATCGGGAAGTGTCATGACGAAGTCGTGAATGTTGGCTCGTCGGGCCGCGTCTTCGATCACGGTCGCCAGTTCGTCGTCGTCGGTCAGTCCCCAACCGACGTTCTCAGCGATGGTGGCGTTGAACAGCACCGTGTCCTGCCCCACATACCCGACGGTGCGACGCCACGTGCCCACCGGCAGCTCGTCGAGCGGCACGCCGTTCACGACGAGCGCCCCGGAATCGGGCTCGACCAGGCGCAACAGGCAGTCGACGAGTGTCGACTTCCCAGCTCCCGACGGGCCGACGATCCCCACCGTAGCCGCGGCCGGGATCTCCAGGTGGACGTCGCTCAGCACCCGGGCGTCGTCGTACGCCACCGAGAGCCCTCGGCTCTCGATGGCCAGCGGCCGCTCGAGCACCGGCGCCGGGAGAGGTCCGCTGGACACCGACTCCTGCGCGTCGAGGGCCTCCGCTTGCACGCGTTGGACCGCCTCGAGCGACGGCACATAGATGTTGAAGAGTTGGAGGTTCTGCTGCAGCGAGGAGAGCCGGGGATACAAGCGCACGAAGAGTGCGAGTACGACGAGCACAGTGGCCGACTCAAGCGCCAGAAACTGCGTTCCGAAGCCGAGGATGATGACGACGGTAAGCACACCCGCCGTCTCGAAGAGTCCCTTGAGCAGGTTCGGTTGGAAGCGCGCCCAGGCATACAAGTGTCGAAGCCGTTCCACGACGGCATCGAACTTCCGGCCGGCCAAATCCTCGGTCGCGGTCGCCTTGACGAGTTTGGCGCCCCCGACGAACTCGCCGGCGAGAGCCTGGAGGTCGTCGTTCCCCCTGGTGATCTCGGTGCCCACTTCATGGCCGCGTCGCACGACACGTCTGGCAAGTACGAACACCATCACGCCCATGGCCAGGAGGATCACGGTGACCCTCGGTGAAGCCAGGAGCGCAATGGCTCCGTACACCAACGTCACGGCGGTCGCCGCGACCAGCTGACTCACGATGAAGAAGGCGCCTCCGACGCGATTCGCCTCCGTGACCATCGGGTTGACGAGGTCGCCACCCCGTCGATCCACGAAGTAACCCCACCGAGCTGTGAAGACCGCCTCGAAGAGTTGGTGTCTCCAGAGGGCGACGTAACGGTTCTCATAGACGGCTGCGAGCCAACTCTGAGCCAGGAACAGTCCGCCCTGCACCAGGGCGAAGGAAATCACCAGCGTAGCGACGACGGTGAGCGTCGGTTCCACACCGATGGCATCGAAACCGGAGTCCAACGCGTCGGAGACGAAGTTGCTCGACTCTGCCTCGGAAACGCCGACCTCGCGAAGAAGAGGGAACAGGAGAGCGATCGTGACGCCCTCCATCAAACTGTTGGCGACCACCAGCCCCAGGAAGAGCCAGACGCGTGCTCCGATCTTGGAGATCACGTCGGCGAACATCAACCTGAGACGACCGGCCATCATGCCGTTGCCTGCCGGAGGAGACGTTCGTAGACCGAGACTCGCCGGCGCCGGGAAGCCTGCAACGAGAAGCGCTCCACAACCGCCGCTCGAGCCGCTGCACCGAGCCGTTCCGCAAGGTCACGGTCCGTGAGCAGAAGTTCCACGGCCTCGGCCAGCGCGTCGATATCGCCTTCCGTCACCAGGAGACCCGTGCGACGGTCTTCGATCAGCTCCCGGTGCCAATCAACATCGTATGCCACCACGGGCGCGCCGCTTGCGCACGCTTCGAGAAGAGCGAACCCGCTCATGGTGCAGATGTTCACAGCCGCGTGACGGTACAGGTCGATGACCAACTCTCTCGGCTGGAACCCGAGGAGGAAGACGGTCCTTCGCAATTCGGGATCGCCCTCGACCCACCGCCGGATCCTGTCGCCCTCCCGCCCGTCGCCGGCGATCACGACCTGTGTAGCGACCCGCTTCGAAAGACGCTCGGCAAGCAGGAGCACGTCGTCAACGTAGTTTTCCTTCGACAACCGGGCGCCGAACATGACAATCGAGCGGTCTGGATCGAGACCGAGTTGCCTTCGAACTTCGACCGGCGGCCTGTCCAGGAACGAGAGGTCGAGCCCGTGATGGACGACCGCGATCCGTTCCGGGTCGACGGTGCTCCAAGTGACCAGCCGCCGCGCGAGGTGGTCGCTGATGGGCATCACCAACTCCGCACGACGTAGGACGAAGTCTCCGACCCGGCGCGCGACACCTCGCGAGCCGAATACTCGGGGCGCCCCACGTTCAACGTCGAGGGCGCCGATCTTCGCATAGTCGGTATGGACCGAGACACAGAAGCGACCTCGCCATGACAACACCCACCCCAGCCACGCGAGCGATCCGGTAACGGTGGGGTCAGTCGCACGGACGATGTCGGCGTCGTAGCGCCGGATGAGGCGTCGCAAGACCCAAACGACGCGAAGGACGTGGAAGAGAGTGACTGCTGCGAATCCTGCGGCCGATCGGCCGAGACGATGGTGGCGGGGAGATCTGAGTTCGACCACCGTGTGACGAGGACTGAGCTCGACCACCCGTTCCTGGTCCGCAAACGGATGGACCGTGATCACCAGGTCAAAGAAGCCGTCCTCGTCGCGATCCAGGATCATGGCATCGACGCCCTTCTCGCGTAGCGACGTCAGATCGGCGGGTACGACGAACATCGCCGTTCTGTTCGATGTCGGTACCCTCATCGAAGAGTTACCGCCCGGGTCCGGGCCTCTTCCGACACGTCAGCTCCCCCCGCACGGGCGTCACTCAACGGGATCGTCGCCCGAGGCTTGCTGGTCCAGTTGCACGCGGATCTCGTCGATGGCACCCGTCAGCGGATCAGCGAACCTCGCCCGCGTCGACCGGACCAGCCGAGTTGGTACGCCAGCGCCGACTCCTGAGGACTCGACCTCTTCGAGTACAAGAAGGCCGTCGCCGCAAAGCACGCCCACATCTCCGGCCTCGCGCAACTCGACCACCTGTCCGGGTACCCCCTGTATGGGGTGCGGTGAGGCCTCGGCACGCGCTCGCCACACCGCCACGCGTTCTCCGTCGAGGTAGGTGAAGGCCCCGGAGAAAGGCCGGGAAGAGGCTCGCACCAAGCGAGCGATCACCTCCGCTGAGTCGTTCCACACGATCGCGCCGTCCTCTGGGCGCCGTGGAAGGGTCCTCAACGACTTCGCGGGATCGTCCTCCTGGGGCCGCGGCTCGAGCGATCCGGATTCGAGGCGTTCCAGGAGGCGAGTGAAGAGGTCGGGGATGGCATCGTCGAGCCAGCGGTAGACATCGCCGATGTACGTGTCGCCGTGGAGCTCGAAGCTCTCTTGCCCGAGGATCGGCCCGGCGTCAAGGTCGTCGACCATCTCGTGAACGGTGAGCACGACGCGTGGCTCGCCGTTGAGGATCGCCCAGTTCGGGCAGGCGTTGCCCCGGTAGCGGGGCAAGTCGCCGACGTGAGCGTTCCAAACTCCGGCCGGGAAGGAGGCCCGAGCCTCCTGCCCGATGAGGGTGGGCCAATTGACGCTCAGCGCCACCTCGGCGCCCGAGGATCGCAAACGCTCGACGGCCTCCTGACTGTTGATCGGCACGCCGGCGAGGAAATCGCTACCGCCGTCGGCTGCCATCCGCTCGAAATCCTCGACATCGACGCCATATTCAGGAGCAGCAGGGGCTGTAGCGACGAGACCGAGTTCGTGGCCCTGTTCGAGACATCTCGTCACCGAGTCGTAGAGCCAACGAGTTCGGCCCAACGCTGCGAACCGCGCCATCTCAGTCCCACCCCATGGCCGGACTCCGTTCGAGGGCGCGTGTCTCGGCAGCGACGGGATCGCCACATGCTCGCATTCCGTCGACCAACATCTGCCCGACGCGCAACCCTGCAGTATGGAGGTCCACGACCGGTCTGGAGCCCACTTCACCGGTCGTCATGGTCATGGTGCCGGGCTCGACCGACTTCGGCGGATGCTTCTCGACCTTCCAAGTGGCAAGTTCGTCGTCATCGACCACGCCCGAAATGTGCACGAGCACGACTTCACCTTCGACCAAGCCCGATACCGGAAGGCCCGCGCCGCCGACCAGGGGTTCCCGGCTTCGGTGCTCCGCAAGCACCACGGCGTCTGATCGTTTCACGACCGCGACTTCAGCAGGTGAGGGTGACGCGGCCGATGCTGCCGCCATCGGTATGACGGCGCATTCCAGAGCCGTGAGGACCTGCTGAACCTCGTCGGCAAATTCGCCGTCACCGACAACGACAACACGCGATCCGAAGACCTCGATGCCGGCGTTGAGGAGCAATTTCAGCGCGAGGACCCCCACATATCGGAACGTCCGAAGGCGCAGATCCGTCTCACGCGTCCCGAGAACCGGCACACCGTGCTGCCGACAGGCTTCGAGGTCCACATCTCCGTGACGGTGTTCCCAGGTCTCCCACATCAAGCAGACAGCGGCATCCCGCGGAAGCCTCGAGACGAGTTGTTCGTCGATGGGTCGGACGAACCCCAGGTTCGTCACGACATTGGCATCGGACGCGTGGGTCCAAGCCGGCTGCTCCGAGAGAACGATTGAATCGGCCACCCCGAACTCGCTCGCCCACGATTCCGCGTACGAGCGGACGTCTTTCGCGCTCCCGTACGCCGAGTCCTTCGTCACGGCGATCACCTGCTCACTGCCGGCGAGCGCCGCGATCAGCGGAGTAACGACGAACGGACCCGATGCCGCCTCCGTCAGCACCGACATGCCAGTGAGATCGAGCTCGAAAGCATCGATCGCATGCTCGATCTGGCGCCGAACCCGCGCCGGGTCCCTGAGTCGCTTCATCTAGTGCGATCACATCCCGCATTGCCATCCGGGCCATCTGCTTGTCTCAGTGTCGGCCAATGCCTCGAACCCGCTGACATTTGTCGCTGACCATGGCGGGAGCCCACCAAACCTGTACGGTACCGACCCGCACGGCGCCACGCGGCCCTCGGTCTGACCACTTCAACCGGGGAACTGCTGCAGCCACTCCTCGAAGCAGAGCAGCGACCAGATCAGCAACCGTCGGTTCTCCCGTCCGCTGAGGTGGTCGTCAACGAGTGAGTGGATCGTCGACCGATCGAGGTATTCGAACGAGGCGGCATCCGGCTTCAGCAGTCGACGCCTCACGTAGTCAATGCTCTCACCCCGGAACCACGAGGCGTCCGGCGCCGAGAACCCCTGCTTCGGGCGTGAGACCACCTCGTCGGGGATGTAGCGGGCCATCGCGTCGCGAAGAATCAGCTTGCCGTCGTTCGTGCGGGCGAAGTACTTGGCCGTCTTGGGCCCAGGCTCGTTTTCGTTGAGGCTGACGACCTCGCCGAGATTTCCCAACTTCAGCGACGCCGGGACGCGCATGGCGAACTCGACGAGGTCGTTGTCGAGGAAGGGCAGCCGGGTTTCGAGCGAGTGCGCCATGCTCAGCTTGTCCTCCACCACGAGGAGGCCGTGGAGGAAGGTCTTGGCCTCGAAGTAGAGGGAGTGGTTGATGTAGTCCTCCGGTCGCACGAGACGCTCCCGGTGTTCGCCGAAGACCCCCGCGAACACTTCCCTGGGGGCGAAGGCCACATCGCCGTCGAGCGGAGCAAAGATGCTCCCGGCGGCCTCGGGCGGGACGAGACGCTGCCAGAAGTCGAAGTACTTGTCGATGTAGTGGTCGAAGTCGTCGTTGACGACCGCGCGGTAGTAGCGCCACGGATATCCGGCGAACAGTTCGTCGCCGCCCGCGCCGGAAAGCACCACCTTGCCGAAACTGCCCGCCAGCTTGGCGGCGTAGTAGTTCGGGTAGCTCTGACCGACCCGCGGTTCCTCCATGTGGCGGACGACCGCCGGGAGGGCGCGCTCCATGTCGCCCGCCTTGAGGACCATCTCGTAGTGCTCGGTCCCGAACAGGTAGGACATGCGCTCCGCACGTTCCCGCTCGTCGAACCCCATCTCGAGGCCCGACGCCGAGCTCATGTCGAAACCGACGGTGAACGTCCGCATGGCCGGAAACTGGCTACTGGCCACGGCGGTGATGGCGCCGGTGTCCATGCCTCCGCTGAGGTACGAGGAGACCGGCACGTCGCTCACGAGCTGGCGGCTCACCGCCTGCGAAAACAGCCGATCCAGCTCGTCGGCGTATTCCTTCGGGTCGCCGGGTTCCTCGGGTTCGACGAAGTCGTAGTCCCAGTACTGCTCGCGGTGGATCGGCGCCGACCGGTCCAGCGGAACGCGCATCCAACACCCGGCCGGGAGGATCCGCACATCCTCGAAGAGCGTCCGGTCGCTGAGGAAGTTCTGAAACGTGAAGTACTCGACCACACCCTCACGGTCGACCGAGGTCGAGAAGGCGGGATGCTCGCGGAGGGCCTTGATCTCCGACCCGAACAGCATCAGGTCGCCGAGCCGCGCGTAGTAGAGGGGCTTGACACCGAACCGGTCGCGGGCCAGCACCACCTCCCGCCGAGCGCGGTCGTATAGCGCGAAGGCGAACATCCCGTTGAAGCGGGGGATGGCGTCGTACCCCCACTCGGCCCACGCTTCCAGCACCACCTCGGTGTCGGTGCGGGAGCGGAACCGGTGGCCGAGCGCCTCCAGCTCCACCCGCAGCTCGTGGAAGTTGTACAGCTCGCCGTTGTAGGAGAGCACACAGTGCCCGTCTGCGGTGGCCATCGGCTGCCGCCCAGCCACTGTGAGGTCGATGATCGAGAGGCGGCGGTGGCCGAGCCCGACCGGGCCGTCGACGAAGACGCCTTCGTCGTCAGGGCCCCGATGCGCGAGCGCGTCGGCCATGCGTTCGACGACGACGGCCTGGGCTGGGGCGCCGTCACGATGCACCATGCCGGTGACGCCACACATGGCCTCAGCCCCCGCCTCTCCGAGCCACGACCGTGATGCCGGCGTCTTCCACGACCTCACGCTCGATGTTGAGGCCGGCCTCGTCGCACCAGGAGCGCACCTCTTCGGGGCTCTGGCGATGGGCGTTCCGGGGAGCGAACCAGTCGTAGTTGATGTGGTTCATCTCCTCGAGCGAGAGGTCCGAGTGGTGGAATGCCTTGACAACGTGCCAGTAGAAGAGCCGCTGCACCGGGATCCGCCCCGCAGGAATGCCGAGCAGGTCGACATCTTCGGGAACTTCGACCTCGACGTCGAGTTCGCCGAGAGCCTTCCCCAACTCGGTGAGCGGCACCAGCGCGTCCCAAGCCTCCTCCGGGGTCATGTCTTGGAGGAGTTCCCGGACGTAGTCGTCGGTGAACTCCCGGATCGGCCCCTTGCGTCGGTAGACGTAGAAGAGGAAGCGCCCGCCGGGGGCGAGGCGCTTCGCTACCTCGAGCAGGGCCGTGCGCGTGGAATCCGTGTGGTGGAGGACTCCCTCCGAGAAGATCACGTCAACCGATTGCGGGGGGAGCGGCAACTGGAGGAGGTCGGCTTGGAGGAAGGCTCCGTCGTAGCCGCGCTCTCGGACCCGGGCAGCCGCGACATCGACGGCCGCGGAGATGTCGGCGCCGACGTAGCGCATCTGCTCGAAGCGCTTGCCGAACAGCTCGAGCGCCGACATGGCCGCACCGCAGCCGGCGTCGAGCACCACCGGGTCCGCGCCGTAGTCGTCCCACCAGTCGGCCTTCTCGATGTCCCCGTACCGTTCGGTCAGCCACTCGCGCATCCGCCGCAGCGAGGCGGGCGAGTCGAAGGTGTCGCGCTTCTCCCACTTGAACCCGAACGAGTCCGAGGTCTGCGCCTGGGCCTCCGACACGAGCGCGGTCTGACGGACGACGACGCCGTCGACCACCAGCTCCTGTCCGTCAACCACCGCGGTCTCCTCGTCGGCGAGCGGATCGACGCCGAGCAGGTCCCAGAACCAGGTCGGCACGCTGGAGCCGGTCACGAGGTCGCCCGGACGATCGCGTCGACGACGTACTCGTAGTCGGCGGGCTCCATCCGGTTGTGGAGCGGGATCGCCATCGTCTGGTTCTGCAAGCGGCGCGCGACGCCGAACCGGTCGGCATCGAACTCGAAGTGCTTCCGGTAGTAGGCAAGCTCGGTGACGGCGTGGGTGCCCGGACGCGTGCTCACCCCCATCTCGTGGAGCCGGGACATCAACTCGTTGCGGGGCACTGGGGCGTCGTCGTCCACCAGCGTGACATAGGCCTGCCACGCGTGGTCGTAGCCCTCGGGAACCGTCGGAGGCCGGATCCAACCGAGATCCGAGAGCTGGTCGCGGTACCAGTCGGCCCACCGCTGCCGCTCACCCACGAACGCATCGAGCTTGGCGAGCTGCACGAGACCGACCGCGGCGAGGAGGTCGGGCATCCGGTAGTTGAAGCCCAGCTCGTCGAATTCCGGCAGCAGGTAGGGGGCGGGGCCGGAGTGACGCACCTCTTCGGGCACACCCGCACCGTGGTTGCGGAGGCGTTCCGCTCGCTCAGCGAGCGCGTCGTCGTTGGTGGTGAGCATCCCGCCTTCGCCGGTCGTCACCGACTTCCGCGGGTGGAAGCTGAAGGCGCCCGCGGTGCCAAGGCTCCCTGCCGGGCGCCCCTGGTAGGCGGCGCCGGCGGCACAGGCTGCATCCTCGACGATCGCCACCTCGTCCGGCACGGCCGCGCTGATCGCGTCCATGTCGGCGCACAACCCGAACAGGTGCACGGGGATGACTGCCCGGGTCCGGGGCGTCACTGCCTCCGCGAGCCGGTCGACGTCGAGGTTGTAGGTCTCCGGGCGTACATCGACGAACACGGGCGTCGCGCCGCAGTAGAGCACGACGTTGGCGGTGGCGACCCAGGTGAAGGCGGGCACGATCACCTCGTCGCCTGGCCCGATGTCGAGCGCGGCGAGGGCCAGGTGGAGCGCGGTGGTGCAACTCG
This sequence comes from uncultured Burkholderiales bacterium, assembly GCA_964615175.1. Lineage (GTDB taxonomy): Bacteria > Actinomycetota > Acidimicrobiia > IMCC26256 > JACPCJ01 > CAZTOV01. The sequence continues at coordinate 37,055 of CAZTOV010000004.1, read as the reverse complement.
TCGTCGCGAGCGCGTGTTCCACCAAATGGCGTTCGGCGAACATCCGCTCGAACGCGGCGACCTTGGGTCCCTGAGTCAGCCATCCCGACTCGATCGGCTCGCGCACCGCCTGCCACTCCTCGTCGCCGAGGGACGGTGCCGCGATGGGAATCTGACGATGTTCAGTCATCGAGCTTTGCGGACTCGCGCCGAGCAAGGCCCATGAGGATGATCACCTGCGATCAACACCCTTCGAAGCTGTCATCGCTGAATAAATCGCCTCCATGTCGCCGGCCGCCGAATCCCACGTGAACGCTTTCCGGGCCGTCTGCCGACCCTCCCGACCGATCTCGTCGAGCATCGATCGGTCGGCGTCGAGCTTGCGGAGCACGGCGGCAATGGAGTTCGGGTTCTCCGGGTCGATGAGGAGCACGTTCTCCATGTGCCGCAATTCGGCGAAGCCCAAGAGATCGCTCGTCGCCCAGAGCATCGTGGGGACGCCCATCGCCATGGATTCCATACCCGAGCTGCCCACGGCAGGATTGCTGATCCAATGACCCTGCACATCAGCGTGCACCAGCTCATCCAGAACCGACTCGCGCGGCAACTCTCCCGTGAACACGACGCGGTCGCTAACCCCCCTTCGTTCCGCGTGGCGGCGTGGAACCTCGGTGCATTCCTTGCCGATGATCGTCAGGTGGACGTCGACACCCTCTCGACGAAGCTGTGCGATGGCATCGATCAACGCTCGGCGGTCACGCATGTCGGTGACATGCCCCACCGAGACCATCCTGAGCGCCCGCGCCTCCTCGGGTGGCCGACGTTCGACCGAGAAGTCGAACGAAACTCCCCAGGGCACCCTCACGACGTTCGGATGGCCATACCGGGCCTGTACGTAACGCTCGATCTCGGCGTCGAGTGCCAAGACACAGTCGTAGCGCTTGATGGCGAGATTGCCGAGAACGAGACGGTCGAGTGTTCGGAAGACCCGATCAACGAGCGGTCTCTTGGGTATCCGAATCATCGTATGGACCGAGCATGCCGCCGGTACGCCGAGTCGGCGAGCGATTCCAGGCGTCAGGTAGGTCAAGTCCAACAGATGACCACATTGGTGGAGGAGATCGACACCGAAATCGCCGAGAACTTCTGTGAGATATCGAGATACGCGCGGTCGATAGGCCAGGTGGTATTGGTCAAAGCCGAGGAGAACTGGAGCCCTCGGCAGTTGGAAACCGTTGACCCGGCACACCCGGACACCATCGATAACCTCCTCCTCAGGGGCGCCCTCGACGCCGCTCGTCACCACGAGCGCGTCGTGGCCGCGCCTAGCCAGTGCTGCGGCCAGATCACGGGTGTAGTAGCTGGTACCGGTCTGGATCGGAGGGTAGAAGTTCGTGACGAATCCGATCTTCATGCGTCCAGGCTCTCTTTGACCGGACCACCTTCGCCCACCCCTCGGGCAACGGCGACACCGACGAGGGCGACCAGCGGGGCCTCCGCGGGCAGCCGATACCGGGCCTCGCTGTCGATCTGGCTGACCCCGACGATCAATCCCTGGAGCAGCGCCACGCTGCCGAGCAGATATACAACTCTTCGGCCGGGGCCGGTCGGCGGCCGAATGATGGCATAGAGCCCCGCTCCGACGAGGAGAAGAGAGAGCGCTGCATCGTAGAGCCGGTGCCCAGGCGACCAATCTGCTGTCAGCCAGGGAAACCAAAAGTTGGTGAAACGGATCCCGGCACGCGACAGGTAGTCGCCAGGGTGCTCTCGGATGAACTCGATGCTCCGATCGGCGATCTCGGAATGGAAGGCATCACCTTCGAGATCGGCCAACTCCGCCGGACGAGTCGTTCCTCGATTCACGTGATCGATGTCGGATGTCCAGATCCTCGTGGAATTCCAAAGGCTCACCGACACCGACGCGTTGTCGAAGGCTTTCTCACGTAGCGGGCCAACCGCGAAGACAAGCCCGAGAAGAACAACAGGAAGAAGCGCGCCTGCGATCAAGACGTTCCGAGCTCGCTCTCGATCCGAAGTCTCATGGACCCGTGACCACACCACGCCGAGAGCTCCCACCCAGACGATGGGAAGACCGACCGGTCGCGAGATCACGAGGAGGGGCGCAATCGCGAGGGGGAAGACGAGCCACCCCTTCCCCCTCGGATTCAACATCGAGCGGGCGCACGCGTAGACGAACGTCACCATTACGAAGACGAAGAGCGTCTCGGTCAGGATGCGCGGAAACCAGAAGATGGCCGTCGGCTGCAGCGCGGCGAGACCCGCCACCGCCAGTGCAGGTACCGGCCCGACGAACAAGCGTGCCGTTCGATGAAGCAGGACAACGGTGCCCGCCGCAAGCCCGAGGTGGAGTGCTATGACCCACTGATCGACATCGATGGGCAGGATTTCGGCAGGCGCGAGCGCAATTCCGTACAGAATGTGGAGGGGAAACCCGAACGCCTCGACCGAACCGTCCGCAAAACGGTCCGCCATTCGAAGGTAGAGGCCACTGTCCGATCCGCGGACCACGCCCAGCGACGAGACGTATCCCAGGCGCAGCAGAAGAGCGAACGGAAGTACCGTCCAATAGGGGTGCGCCGCCGCGCGACAAACCCATGTGTGCACGATTCGACTGGTTGGCCGTCGAGGAGTCGCCGGGGTCCCTGTGCTCACAACGCCGCCTTCCGTCGGCGCGCGTCGACGGCCTCCTTGTGGGCGTCGCGCCATTCGATCAGGCGACGGAGGCCGGTCTCGAGGGGAACCGACGCGTCGAAGCCGATCTCGTGGCGCGCCCGGTCGGGGGAACCGATGCGGTTCTTGACGAACGTCGGCCCCGAAGGCTCGTACCGGATGCCGACGTCGCTGCCGGTGATCTCGAGAAGCAGTTCGGCCAGCTCCTCGATGGATGTCCGTGTTCCGGTGCCCACGTTGTAGAAGCGGTCGGTCGTGTCGGCCTGCATCGCGCAGATGTTGGCGGCGGCGCAGTCTTCGACGTAGACGAAGTCGTACGCCTGGCTCCCGTCTCCGTAGATCGTCAATGGTTCGCCGCTATCCAACGCGTCGAGCATCTTCATGATCACGGCGATGTAGGCGCCCTGGTAGTCCTGCCGGGGGCCGTAGACGTTCATGTAGCGGAGGCCGACGAACGGCAGGTCGTAGCGATGGTGGAGCGCGGTGGCCATCGCCTCACCGGCGACCTTGGTGGCGCCGTAGAACGTCGTGTTGTTGAAGGGGTGGTCTTCGGTCATCGGCTCTTCGACGGCGTCGCCGTAGACCGACGCCGAGGAGGAGTACACGAGCCGGTCGATCCCGACCTCGACGCACGCCTCGAGCACGTTGAACGTCCCCCGGATGTTCACGTCGAACGCCGACCGCGGGTACTCGTGACAGTGGAGCAGCCACAGCGCGGCGAAGTGGAAGACACTGTCGACCTGGCGGACGGCGTCGGCGAGGATGTCGGTACGCATGATGTCGCCGCCCACGTCGAAGATCCGGCACCGATCGTCGGTGAGGGCGTCGGCGAGGTTCTCCTCGCTGCCACGTGTGAAGTTGTCGTAGACGACGACCTCGCCGACGTCTTCATGCAACAACGCGTCCACGGTGTGGGAGCCGATGAGCCCGGCTCCACCGATCACCAGGAACTTCTTGCCGCGAATGTCCATCAGATGGGCTCCTCATCGCTGGATCAGCGTCGGGCTCGAGCGATCAAGGATCGCGACGTTCGGTCGCGAACAGTGAGCCGAGGCGCGCCTGACGGTTTCGGATCTCGGCGCCGTTCCCCTCCCCGGCCGCGGCATCCGAGGCTTCGCCTCGCTCCTCGTCGACGTCCCACGACACCCCCTGACCTCGGTACACGGGCACCCGGGAGAGGAGCACGAGGAGGAACAGCCCTCCGGCGACCACGAGGCCGGCGAGGACGTACGCCGACAGCCGGTCGATGCGGCTCACCACGAACGCGATCCCGCCGAGGCCGATCGACGCGCCGTAGATCAGGGCCACCGAGATCGGGACCGGGATCCCCATGAACACAAGACGGTGGCTCATGTGGTCGAGACCTCCCTGGAAGGGGCTCTTCCCGACGCGGAGCCGACACCAGGTCACCAGGGCCGTGTCCGCGATGGCCACGCCCACCACGAGGATGGGGACGAGGAAGGTCACCTGGGTGGGCCCGGGGAACCGCAGTTTGAGGCCCAGGTAGGCGAGCAAGAACCCCAGGAACAGGCTGCCCGCGTCGCCCATGTAGATACGGGCCGGGTGGAAGTTGTGGCGGAGGAAGCCGAGGGCGCATCCGGCAAGACCGGCGGCGAGTGCCGCCACGAGGAACTGGTCGTTGGCAGCGGCGATGATGAAGATCCAGCCTGCCGCGATCGCCGCCACCCCGGCAGAGAGCCCGTCCATGTTGTCGAGTAGGTTGAACGCGTTGGTGACGCCGACGACCCACGCGACGGTGAACACCGCGTTGAGGGGCTCGATCGGAAACAGTTCGGTGCCCACCCCGGCTGTCCAGATCGCCACCCCACCGGCCACCTCGACGAGGAGCCGGAACACCGGGCCCAACCCGCGCAGGTCGTCGAGGAGGCCGACGAGGCTGAGCACGACGGCCACGCCGAGCACCAGCACCAGCTCGTCGCGCCCGCCCACGGGAGGGCGCACCACCGCCGCTCCGGTCACGGCGACCGCGAAGGCGAAGACGATGGCGAGGCCTCCGAGGTAGGGCACCGGGAAGTCGTGCGATTTGTTCTCGCCGGGCCGGTCAAGGACGTGCAGACGTACGGCGAGGCGCATCATCAGCGGTGTGAGAAACAGGGACAGCGCAGCGGCGCCGCCGAACACCGTCACGTATTCCTGCCACCCTCCGCTGGACACCGTCCCTCCTTACGGTTGTGCCTGAGTGTGTGGCTGCGCTTGGGGGATCCGAGCGTGCAAACGACCCCACGCCGCACTCGCTCCGAACACGGCGAAGAGCGCCACGACCCAGACCACCTCGCCACGATGGCGGTAGGCGGTACCGAAGTTACCCTCACTGAGGGCGTAGACCGTGATCATCCCGCCGCCCACCAAGAGAGGGAACACGAGGAAGCTGAGGCGCCGTCGCTCACACCAGACGCCCAGGACCGCCAAGCCGAGCAGCGGATACCAGACGACGGTCTCGGCCTTGGCGAGTGTGCCCTTCGACCCGGCGATGTCTGACCACGGGAACGGCTCGAGGAGGACGATCGAGGCCCCGCGAGGGAGGTGCCAGAGGTCGTCCCGCACCGAGGTGCTTCCCACAGCGTCCGTGACCTCGTCGTCGTTCAGGTCCGGACTGCTCTGCTCGACCTCCGACGCTTCCTCGCTGAACGAATCGACGACCGCCGTCTCGGCCCCCTCCGCGTTGCGCGCTCGTTGCAGACCGAGGTCGCGATCCTTGATCATGTCCCACCCGAAGGGACCGGCCACCGTCGTTGCCGGAATGATGCCGGCGATCAGAACGGTGCCGGCGACGCGCCAAAAGCGACGTGGTGCTGGCATCACCACAGCCGAGATCATCAGCGCCCACGCCGCCACGACGAGGCTCGGGAAACGAAGATGCGCCATGGCGAACACGAGAAACACGGCCGCGGCGCCGTACGCGCCCAGTCGGCGGCCATCGGCGTCGCGTGACCGAACCGTGACGAGGGCGAGGAGCGCCGCCACTGCCCACACGGCTGAATCACGCAGAGCGAGCGAGGACCACAGGATCGTCGAGGGGAAGAATGCCAACGCGACGCCTCCTGCCAGGGCCCATTCGTCGGAGGCGAAGCGCCGAAGGATCGCCACCGTTGCGGCCACGGCCACCACGGCGAAGGCGAGGGCCAGGAGCTGGCCGAGGAACTCGTGGGTTCCGAGGAGCCAGAACATCGCCGTCAACGGCCAGACGTAAGTACCGAAGTTTTCGAACTGCGCCCACTCGGCCGCAGTCCAATCGGCAGTGTCGCCCGCCGCTCGGTCCGATGCCAAGGCGATGTAGCCCTGGGTGTCGAGAGCGAGCGACGTCATGGAGCCGGTAACGGCGATCACGACGGCGACCGCGAGCCGCGCGCACACGGCCAGGCCTACGCTCATCAGGACCGGGTGGTCGACGGCGAGGCGCCAGAGACGTCTCCACACAGGAGGGTGTTCGGGGGTGCCCGGCCGCTGGGGGTCGTCGCCGGCGGGGAGGGCGGCGGTCACCTGGGTGGCACGGGACTGGTCAAGTTCCGCAGCAGAACGCTTCATCGCTCACTCGGGCCTTCCCGACGATTCGGTACAATACGGCCGAACGATCAACGTGCCACTTCACTTCTCGCCTCGAAGCTCGCGAACGGTGCACCCCACCCCGTACGTTCAGCATCGTCAGCCTATCCGACCATCTCGCAGATCCGGCGCACACACCCCGTAGGATCTGGACATCGCACCGGAGGCATCACCTCTGCGCATCGCGCTCCTCACCCTCTCGTTACATCGCGGGGGAAGCGAGGTCCAGCTCGCCGCTTTGGCACGCGGGCTCGCCGCCGATGGGCACGTCCCCACCGTGTTCTTGCTCCGCGACGAGGGCGCTCTCGGCGCGGAGCTGCGGCACGACGGCATCCCCGTGGTCGCTCTCGGGGAACGGTCACCCCCCACGAAACCGATCCGCCTGGTCCGCGCCGTGCGGGCGTTCGGCCCCGACGTCGTCTACTCGATGCTGCCCGTCGCCAACGTGGCGGCCGTGCTCCTTCGGCGCGCCTTCGGGTCCGCGCCCGTGGTGATGGGTGTCCGGGCCATCGCCCCCGAACGCGAACTGACCGCCGCCGTCCGGGTCCTCTACCGCCTCGAGGCTCGACTGGCCCGACGGAGCGCTCGGGTGGTCACGAACTCGAAGGCCGCCGCGGCATGGATGCATGATCGATCGGTGGACCCGGCCCACATCGATGTGATACCGAACGGGATCGACACGGGACGATTCCGCTTCGATCGGGCCGCTCGCCACGAGCTGCGCTCGGATTGGGGCATCGGCCCCGAGTCTGTGCTGGCGGGCCGCGTGGGCGGCCTCCGTCCCGCCAAGGACTACCCCACCTTCCTCCGTGCCGCCGCGCACCTGGCATCCCGACATCCACCGCTCCGCTTCGTGTGTGTCGGCGGAGGCCCGCCAGAGCGTCGGGTCGAGCTACGACGTCTGGCGTCGTCGCTCGACCTGGACGACCGTGTGATCTGGGCCGACGAACGGTCTGACATCCCGCGAGTCATGAGCGCTCTCGACGTCCTCGTGTCGTCCTCGGCGACCGAGAGCTTCCCCAACGTCATCGGGGAAGCGATGGCCTGCGGAGTCCCGTGCGCTGTCACGGACGTGGGCGACTCGGCTTGGATTGTCGGCGATACGGGTGAGGTGGCGCCACCGGGCGATGCGGTGGCGCTCGCCGCGGCCGTCGAGCGCCTGACCCAGCGACTCGAGACCGACGGCCGAGCGCTCCGGACCACCACCCGAGCTCGGATCGAGACCGAGTTCGGCGTCGGAAGCATGGTTCGGGCAACCGAGAGCATCCTGAGCCAGGTCGTGGCCGGCCGACCCTGACGGTTGGACCGCGGGCGTCAGCTCTGCTCGGCCGACCAGGCCATGAACATGAGCACGTTCCACAACGCGTAGTGCGTCGGAGTCACGCCGTCGAGGTGCCGTTTCCAAGCAGCACGGATCGGCTCGGGTGACAGACCGACGTCGTTCAGGCGGTCGGTGGCGAGAAGCGTCTCGCCCCACTCGCGGAGTGGACCGCGCAACCACTCGTCGATCGGAACGCCGAACCCCATCTTCGGGCGCTCGATCAGCTCCTCGGGAACGTAGCGGGCCAAGAGGCTACGGAGCGGAAGCTTGCCCCGCTCGCCCGAACGCTTGACGCTCGGGGGCATTCGCCACGCCAACTCGACGACGTCGGGGTCGAGGAAGGGGATGCGGGTCTCCAGGCTCACCGCCATGGCAGCTCGGTCAACCTTGGTGAGGATGTCATCGGGCAGATAGGCGACAAGGTCGACCGAGGCGAGGCGTTCGGCCATGTCGCCAAGATCGGGCCAGTCGTCGGGGCGCAGAAGCAGATGCCGGTGCTCTGCCACGTCGGGGAGGAGTTCGGCGGGATCCCACTGCCCCATGAGGTCGAGATAGAGCGCGGCGAGGCCGGGGGCGTCGAGCAGTTCGGCCGCCCGATGCAACCGATCGCCCCCGCGGGGGCCGGCGAGTGCCCCGGGAAGGAGCCGCTTCCAGCGTTCGGTCGTCCGTCCCCACTGCGCCGGCGATCGGCGGGTGATGGCGCCGGCGGCCATCTTCCTGAGCGGCTCCGGCAATCGCCGCCGCAGCCGGTCGACCCGCTCGGTCCACCGGTACCGGTCGTAGCCGAGGAAGAGCTCGTCGCCCCCATCACCCGACAGCGCGACGGTCACGTGCTCGCGGGTCATGCGAGACACCAGGAACGTGGGGATCTGCGACGAGTCGGCGAACGGCTCGTCGTAGATGCGGGGCAGGTCGGGGATCACCTCAAGGGCGTCATCGGGTGTGACGTACATCTCGGTGTGGTCGGTACCGAGGTGCCGCGCGATCTCACCCGCGTATCCGGCCTCGTCGTACCCGGCGACGGGGAAGCCGATCGTGAACGTGCGAACCGGCCGACTGCTCACTTCCTGCATCAGCGCCACGATGGTGGAGGAGTCGATACCGCCCGAGAGGAACGCGCCGAGCGGCACGTCGGCAACCATCCGCGCCGCCACCGCATCGCGGAGCGTCGAGTGGAGCACATCGCCCGCATCGGCTTCCGGGAGGCGATCACCGATGGCACCGATGGCCACGTCATGGGCCGACCAGTAGGGACGCGACTCGAGGTCGTAGGGACTTGCCGGGTCGAACCTGAGGAGGTGTCCGGGCCGCAACTTGGAGACGCCCTCGTGGATCGACCACGGGGCCGGGACGTGACCCAACCGCAGGAACGACGCCAGGGATCCCCGGTCGATGGTCAGCTCGAGGTCGGGCACCGCGCGCATCGCCTTCAGCTCCGACGCGAAGGCAAAGCAACGACCGACGCGCCCGTAGTAGAGCGGCTTCTCCCCCAAGCGGTCCCGTCCCAGCCACAGGACCTGTTCAGCGGCATCCCACGCCGCCAGCGCGAACATGCCGTTCGCACGCTGCAACGCTTCCTCGACACCCCACGCCGCGCACGCCTCGACGAGGACCTCCGTGTCGGAGTCGCCGCTGAAACGACAGCCTCGTCCTTCGAGGGCTCGGCGCAACTCGGGGAAGTTGTAGATCTCGCCGTTGAATACGAGCGTGAAGCGCTCGTCGGCCGAATGCATCGGCTGGTGTCCCAGCGGGCTCAGGTCGATGATGGAGAGGCGCGTGTGTCCCAGTGACACACCCACAGCGGCGTCGACCCAGACGCCCTCGTCGTCAGGGCCCCGGTGGCGGAGCCGCGCGGCCATGGCGGCCCCGATGCGTGTGAGGTCGTCGGCGCGGGTCTCGGTCGCGAGGTCGATGTAGCCGGCGATGCCACACACGGGTCAGGGAGGTGCGATCAGAGACGCTCGCGCAGATCGTCGCCGGGACGGCCCGTCGCGTTGACCGCGTCGAACACGGGAACGCGTGCCGTCTCTAGCGCTTCAAGCGGCCAGGCCGGGTTGGAAACGAGCACCACGGCCAGGTCGTATTCGGCCGGGTCCAGGTCGGTGAGGCTCACGCTCTTGGTGATACCGCTCGGAAGTTCGACCTCGCCGACGAGCGGGTCCGCGAAGTCGACGTCGGCTCCGGCGTGTTCGAGCAATTCCATGACGTGAATCGCCCGCGAGTTCCGCACGTCGGAGACCCCCGCCTTGAACGCCGCTCCGAAGCAGAGGACCCGGGAATCCTTCAGGGTGCGCCCAAGCCGGTTCATGAACGCGAGCGCCCGGGTCACCACGTAGCGGGCCATCCGCAGGTTGGTGTCGGCGGCCAGCTCGATGAACTTGGTCTGGAAGTCGAACTCACGCGCCTTCCACGACAGGTAGTACGGATCGACCGGGATGCAGTGGCCACCGGGCCCCACTCCGGGATAAAAGGCCTGGAACCCGAACGGCTTTGTGGCCGCGGCGTCGATGACCTCCCATATGTCGATCTCCATTTCGTTGGCCAGGATGGCCAGTTCGTTGGCGAGCGCGATGTTGACCGCTCGGTAGGTGTTCTCGAGGAGCTTGCACATCTCGGCGGTGACCGGGCTGGACACGGTGCAGACGAGCCCCGGGTCGTCCATCACGGCCTCGAGGAGTTCGCGGGCGCGCTCGGTGCACGCGGGGGTGAGACCTCCGACGACTTTGGGGGTGTTGTGCACAGTCCATCGGGTGTTCCCGGGGTCGACGCGCTCGGGAGAGAAGGCGAGATGGAAATCGGTCCCCGCCTTCAGGCCACTCGCCTCGAGGATCGGTTGGACGATCTCGTGGGTGGTTCCGGGGTAGGTGGTCGACTGGACGATGACCAGCATCCCGGGGCGCAACACCGACGCGACCGTTTCGGTCGCTGCCCGCAAGTAGGAGAGATCGGGTGTCTTGGCCTGATCGAACGGTGTAGGCACACAGACGAACAGGGTGTCGGCCGCCCCGAGGTCGGCTGCTTCGGCCGTGGCCCTGAACCGATCGCCTTCCCGGACCGCGGCGATGCGGTCGGACGCGATGTCATCGACATGGCTCACCCCGCGGTTCAGGGCGTCGACTCGTTCGGCGTCGACGTCGAAGCCGACAGCGGGGAATCCCGACTCGGCGTAGCTCACCGCGAGCGGCAGACCGACGTAGCCGAGGCCGATCACCCCGATGGTCACGTCGCGCGCTGCGACCTGGTCCGCGAAGCTGCGTTCAGGCATGCGTCTTCTCCCACCATTCGACGGTGCGGGCCAAGCCGTCCTCGAACTCGACCTCGGGGGTCCAGTTCAAGATCTCACGGGCCCTGGTGATGTCGGGCACCCGCCGGCGCGTGTCCTCGAACCCGGGGCCGTAGTAGCTCTCATAGTCGGTGAGCGCTACCTCGGACTGCGAGCCGACGGCGTCGCGGATCATCTGAGCCAGTTCGTGGATCGTCGTCTCGCGCGTTGACCCGAGATTGAAGACCATCCCCTCTGCCTCGGGCGTGAAGCCCGCGAGGAGCGTACCTCGAACGGTGTCGTCGACGTAGGTGAAACACCGTGACTGCTGACCGTCGCCGTGCACCGTCAACGGCTCGCCCGCCAGGGCTTGACGGAGGAAGTTGGCTACGACCGACCCGTATCCCTTTTCGTCGAGGCGGGGCCCGTAGGAGTTGAAGTAGCGGACAATCACGACCGGCAACTCGTTGGCGGCGTACGCGAAGGCGAGGTGTTCGTCGATGGCCTTTGCCGTGGAGTACGACCAGCGGTGCACTGTGGTCGGACCCAGCACCCGGTCGTCGTTCTCGGACATGGGCACTCTCGAGGTCTTGCCGTAAACCTCGGAGGTCGAGGCCATGACGACCTTACGCATGTAGCGATGACAGGCAGACAGCACGTTTTCCGTACCCCGGGTGTTGATGAGAAGTGACCCCAACGGATCATCGACGATGTGGCGCACGCCGACGGCCGCCGCCAGGTGGAACACGAGTTGGGCGGACGCGACCTCACGTTCGACGAGATCGGCCTCCAGGATCGATCCGTTGACGAGAGTGATCTCGTCGAGACGATGCTCGACGTTGACCATCTTCCCTGTACTCAGATTGTCGAGAACCCGAACCTCGTGACCATCGCCGCACAGGGCATCCACGAGGTGGGAACCGATGTAACCGGCTCCACCGGTGACGAGCACGCGCATCGGCCGCAGGATAATCCACCGTCCCCTCCACGCCTCCGACCCGGGGCGCGCTGCTCTCCCGACGTAGACGGGGTGTGCCCTACGCTCGGCGGCGCATGAACGAGGAGCACGGCAACCATAGGATTCGCGTCCTGCGCATCATCGCCCGCATGAACGTCGGCGGCCCCGCGCTCCAGGTAGTGGGCCTCACCGATGGGCTTGACGCCGACCGATTTGATCAGCGCCTCCTTGTAGGAGCCGTCGAGACCGACGAAGCCGACTACCTTGAACTCCGAGCCCCCGGGACCCCCGCCACGCGGGTGACGGGTCTCGGCCGGGCCCCACGCCCCCTCGACGATCTCCGCGCGCTCACAACGCTGGTTCGGGAAATGCGCCGGTTCCGCCCGCACATCGTTCACACCCACACGGCAAAGGCTGGCGTGCTCGGACGTACTGCCGCGATGATCGCGAGGGTCCCGGCACGGGTTCACACGTTCCACGGTCACCTTCTCCACGGCTACTTCTCCCCGCGCACCACCGAGGTGATCGCAACGGTCGAACGAACCTACGCCCGGTTCACCGATCGCCTGCTCGCTGTAGGGAGCCAGGTGCGTGACGATCTCCTCGCTGCCGGCATCGGGAAGCCGACGCAGTATCACGTGATGCCCCCGGGGGTGGCGCTTCCGGAACCGCCGGATCGGGGTGACGCACGGCAGTGCCTGGGGATCGATCCCGACGTGCCGCTCGTCGCGTTCGTAGCTCGACTTACCCAGGTCAAACGACCCGACCGCTTCATCGAGATGGCCGCAGAGGTCGCCCGGCGACTTCCTCACACCCAATTCATCGTCGTTGGCGAGGGCGAGCTTCTGGACGACATGCGCCGTCGCGCAGAACCCATCGGCGACCGCGTCCACTTCCTGGGATGGCGGTCGGACGTCGAGATGATCTATCGGGCGTCCGACGTCGTAGCGCTGACCTCGGACAACGAAGGGATGCCCGTGTCGCTCATCGAAGCCGCCTCGGTGGGGTGTCCAGCCGTAACCACGCACGTGGGGAGCGCCGCCGAAGTGGTCCTCGACGGAGCCACCGGTTTTGTCAGAGATCCGAACCCTGCGGAGCTCGCGGATGCGACGGAGCGCCTTCTCGCCGACGAAGATCTGCGACGTCGGTTCGGCGAGAACGCGCGCGAACACGCGCAGGCGCATTTCAGTCGCGACCGACTGGTCTCAGACACCGCGATCCTCTACGAACGGCTGGCAGAGGAGAAGGGCCTGGCATGAACGTTCTCGTTACTGGCGGTGCGGGGTTCATCGGTTCGCACCTCGTCGATGCACTCATCGGTCGGGGCGACGAGGTGCGCGTGCTCGACAATCTCGCCAGCGGCCTCGCCGAGAACGTCAACCGCGCTGCGAAGTTCATTGAGGGCGACATCACGGATGAGCATGTCGTCGATCAGGCCGTCGACGGGGTCGAAATCGTCTTCCATCAAGCCGCACTGGGCTCCGTGCGGCGTTCGGTCGAGTTTCCCCGGGCAACCGACACTGTGAACGTTCACGGTGCCCTGAACGTGCTCGAGGCCGCGCGGCAACACGGTGTGCGGCGGGTGATCAGTGCCTCGTCCAGCTCGGTCTACGGAGGGGTCGCACCATTGCCGACGAGCGAGGACCACCCGGTGGCACCCAAGTCGCCGTACGCAGTCTCAAAGTTCGCGGGCGAGCAGTACAGCCGGGTGTATGCCGAACTGATGGGTGTCGAGACGGTCGTCCTCCGGTACTTCAACGTCTACGGGCCGCGCCAACGAGCCGACTCCCCGTACGCGGCCGTCATCCCGCTGTTCATCGACGCTCTCTCGAGCGGACGCCAGCCGATCATCGAAGGCGACGGCGAACAGAGTCGTGACTTCACGTACGTTGCCGACGCTGTCGATGCGAACATCCTGGCCGCCACAGCGCCCGCGAACCAGTGCAGCGGGCGCGTCTACAACGTCGCCGGCGGAACTCAGCACACGATCTTGGAGCTCCTCGCAACTTTGGGAGAGCTGCTCGAAGTCGAAACGACACCCACCTTCAAGGACCCGCGTCCAGGGGATGTTCGCCACAGCCAGGCCGACCTGTCGGCAATCCACAAGGACCTCGGCTACGACCCCCGGCACTCGTTGCGCTCGGGCCTTGAGGCATTGCTTGCCGACGTGGAGTCGTGATGCGAAGGGAATTGATCGACGAGGACTACCAACGTCGAGAACGCGACGCCGGCAGTTCGGTCAATGTCGTTCCCAGTACGAGAAGTGGCTGTCGGCACCCACTTCAGCGAAACCGGCTGCCCTGAGCGCCGGCGCGAGCGAGCCCTCGTCGATCACGTCCCGATCTACCACGACGACACCAATGCCCAGAGATGCAAGAGCATCTTGGAACGCGGGAACCTCATCGGTGCCGAGGCCAGCGGTGATGGCTCGGTGGACGAGGTGGCGTTGTACCCGCTGAGAGGGTGGCTGAAATTCGGGCGCGCTGTACTGAAGGTCGCGTACCAAGATCGGGTAGACGTTTGCGGTCATGGTGGTGAGCACCCGACCGACGCCGTCAGGTGCAGCGACCACCTCACCACGTTCCGCCAAGGACAAGGCACGCGCCGCCGCTGCCCGTGGCGCTCGCTGTACGTCCCACTCGAGTGAGCCGATGCGGACGCCGCGGTTGTCGTGCGAGAGCACGCTCATCCCCGCCATGAGCATCAGCACGGACATGGCGAGGGGCAGGCCCACGAGGAGGGGTCGTCTCAACCATGCTCGAGAGATCAGAACCGCTGACGACACGGTGATGCCGACGGCAGCCGGGACGGGTGCGACCCACACGCTCCGCCACCAGCTTCCCCCGGCTTGTTCGAACGATCCCGGGTCCCCGGGGATTCGCGCCATGACGGGGTTGAAGTACACAAGCACCAGCACGGCAGGCACGGCGGCGAGGGCCAGGCGACCGGCGCGGTCACGAACGAACAGCCACGCGGCCAGCAGCGAACCGACCGCCACGACCATCGGCAGACCGTCGCCAAAGATGTGGTCCCACTGGCCGTGCAGGATCTCGGCATACCTGGTCTCCACGACACCGGTGAGGGCGTGCCCTCCCGCTCGGAACGTCTCCACGACGGACACCGCGGGCGCGACGGTGAGGCCGAGCACGCGTCCCGAGGTCCAGCCCGAACTGGGCGACGGAACACTGTGGAACTGGGACACGAGCAGGAGTGCGAGCGGATAAGCGAGCGTCGCACCGCCGACGAGGGCGCGCTTCACGGCACCCCGACCCCGGGCGGAGCAGACAAGTCCGAGCGCCGTGACCGTGGGGGCGACCAGGTAGGCGGTGGTCGTGAGCCCCATGCCGGCGATGTTGGCGGCGAGAAGTCCGACCCACGATGAACGGTCGGCCGTCTTGCCCCATCGGAGCGCGTAGTGCCAGATCAGGGGGACGACGACGGCGACGAAGATCGCCTTGCCCTGCCACGACCGCACGAAGCCGAAATTGCCAAACGACGCATGACGGTCGCCGTTGAGCACCAGGAAGAGCGCTGCGCCCAGCGTGGCGAGCGCCGGGCTCGGAGCGCCCAGCGTTCTCAAGAGCCGCCACAGGGCCAGCACGGCGAGCCACGAGACCGCGGGCCCGAGCACCAGGTAGGCGACCGTGGGGGTCGTGAACGGCGTGAGGAGCGCGCCGACACCGATCAGCGGTTCGATGGCCGTCAGGGGTGTGGAGGAATCGCCGACGCCGTACGCCTCGTCGCTGTAGACCGTGTCATGGGTGGCGAACGAACCGCTGCGCTGCTCGGCGTGCACGGCCCGGCTCAAGTACGAGATGTCGTCGGCGTCGGGGCGTTGCGTGAACGCGGAGCCGAGGGCGAACAGGGTCGCCACCGCGAGCACGAGTGCGACCGCGCCCCACGACGTGCTCGGTTCGGCCCTCGGGCTCGGAGCAGGCCGGCGCGTCACGGTCACGACGGCGGCTGAGGCCAGCGCCACGATGAGCGCCGAGTAGAGCCACCACACGTCGGGCCCGTGGAAGTACGCGCCGAGGAGCGCGACACCGGTGGCGGCGGCGAGGAAGAAGACCGCCGTCGCCCGGGACACGGCGAGCTTCTTCTGTGACTCGCCGCGAGGCTCGCCAGTGCCAGTGGGTGCGGTCGTGCGTCCGGCCCTCCCCTCCTCCACACGCCGGTGGCGCCACGAACGGAATGCCGCCGTGGCGGCGGCGAGAAGGGCCGCGAACCACAGGGCAATGGCCGCGTTCCGAGGCCAGTTCAGCACCACCGCGAAGTGGAAGACGACCGTCCAGAGCGCGAACGCGATGACGGCGGCGTCGACGATGCGGTCGAGCCCGCCAACCGCCCAGTCGCTCGATCGGAAGCGGCCAGAGGGCGTCCCACACGTCGACGGACCTCGTGACTCGAGTGTCTTCGAAGACACCTCGTCTGCGCGGAACGGCACGCCCCTCCTCTCAGGTCTCGGAGCCCTCGCAGGCCTCGGGGCTCTGAAGGGCGGGGAACCGTGGCCACAGAGCCGCGATCGTCGCGGGCATCACCGACAAGGTCTCGGCAGATGACGGTACCCGCCGACGGGCGATCGACGGGTGTCAGACCGCCGGTCCATCGTTAGGCTCTTCCCGGACCACGCCGGGACCTTGGGTCACCCGGCACACGACAACTCCTGTGAGCGCGGGCGAACGATGCGATCGGAGTCACGTTGACGGATGCGGTACGCGAGGTCCGGGTGATCGGCACGCCGGTTCCCTACGCGGACGGATCGGAGGCGTATCTCCGAGACGTGTTGGATGCCGCGAGGGACCGCTCGGCCGGATCCGACGACCTCGCCGCAGCGATCCGCGACTGGCCCAGCAACTACCACTTCTCGCCTCTCCGCGTGAACCTCGTGCGTCCTCTCGAGATCACTCCGGGGACGCGCGTGCTCGACGTGGGAGCGGGGAGCGGCGCCCTCGCCCGGTATTTCGGTGAACGCGGGGCCGAGGTGGTGGGGCTCGAGGGCTCGCTCGAACGCGCCCAGGTGGCAGCCGAACGCTGCCGTGATCTCGACAACGTGGAGATCGTCTGTGGCCAACCTCACGATCTCGTCGACGAGGGTGCCGAGTTCGATCTCGTGGTCGCGGTCGGCGTGCTCGAGTACGCCGGTGCCGGCATCGGCGGCGGGCGCGGGGCGGCCGAGTTCCTCAAGAACCTGCGGGCTCTCACCGCGCCGCAGGGCGCACTCGTGCTCGCCATCGAGAACCAGCTCGGTCTCAAGTACCTGCTAAGCCACACGGAAGACCATCGCGGCGAGCCCTGGGTCGGGATCACCGGATACCAGGGCCCGAGCGGGCCGCGCACCTACTCGCGGGCCGTGCTGCGCGACATGCTCGGTGGCGCGGGCTTTGCGGCGCAGCGGTGGCTGTTTCCCTTCCCCGACTACAAGCTCCCCACCGTCGTGGTGAGCGAGCGTGCCTACGACGAACCGGATGCCGGGTCGTTCGTCGATCAGATCGTGCGAGCACCCGCCGCCCCGAACGGAACCGAGCCCCAGCTCGAGCTGGACGAACGCGCCGCCCACGCAGTGTTCCTGAGCGCCGGTCTCGGGCCCGACGTCGCCAACTCGTTCCTGATCATCGCCGGTGCCGAACGCGCGTCGTTGGACGCGCGGGTCGAGCCCGACGCCCTGGCCTGGCTCTTCGGTGGTCGGCGGCGACGCCGGTGGCGGCGCCGAAAGCTCGTCCAGCGGGTGGACAACCGGCGCGTCGTGCAGGAAGTCGCCGACTCCGATGGAGGGGAGGGCGACACCGGATGGCTCTCTCAGGCCGCTCCCGAGACCCGCGACTACGTCGCCGGCGAAACGGTCGAGCAGCTCGCACGGCGCGCGGTCGCCACGCACGACCGCGAAGCACTCCGCAAGACCCTTCACCACTGGTGGACCACCGCGACCGAAGCCGCCCCGCCGACCGACCCGGGCGGGTCTCCGGAGCATCCGTTCGCCGACCCTACGCCGCGGCTCCCGGCCGACATGCTCGACATCGGGCTCGCCAACTTCGTCTCGACGGAGAACGACGCCCTCGTCCGGATCGACACGGAGTGGAGAGCCGCCGGAGGGGTGTCGGGGCCGATCGCCGGGGTCCGGGCGCTGTGGTACTTCGCGCTCGACGTGATGGCCGGAGGGTCGTCGCATCCGTGGCCGCCCGACACGACCGTCGACCAGTTGACGCTCCACCTCGCCGACATGGCGGGGATCGAGGCCGACGACGATCTCCTCGAGCGGTGGAAGGCGGCCGAGGCCGAACTCCAGGAAGTGGTCACCGGGGAGCCGCGCCACGAGCTGCTCACCGCCTACCGAACCGACGGGCAGCGCACGTCGCCCGGTCCCGAGCACCGGCCTTCCCCCGAAGCCGCCGACGCCTTGCAGCGCGAACTCGACGAGGCGCGCGCCGCGGCGGATCGGCTCGACGAGCTGCGGCGCACGCTTCCCTTCCGGGTGTACCGGGGGCTCCGCGAACTCACGGGCCGGCTCCGCCGGTCGCCGTAGTTCTCGGGCCGCCACTCCCCCGGATCACACCGCGGGTGGCAAGGCGCTGGGCAGCACCCCGGCGGCTTCCAGTCGCTCGAGCCCGTCGAGGGCAACCGGCTTGGCCTGCGGCTGGGTGCGGGCGATCTGTGCCCACAGGCCCTCGTCGGGGGTCGCGGCCTCGACGACGACGTCGTACTGGAACCAGCGGCGCTCGAAGAAGTCGGCCCAGTCGATCGGCGGCACCACCACCTCGACCCCGGCGGCCAGGAGGCTCTCGATGGCGTCCGGGGCGCGGTCGGCCGCGGCCACGGTCACCCGCGCCGAGGGAAGCGAGCGGGCCAACCGCTCGAGGGCCGACTGGTGCTCTCCCACGTCGCCGGCCACGACGAGGACCCGGGCCGAGGTCACCGCGTCCCGTGCGGCCACCGAGCGGTGGGCATAGGCAGGCAGCTCGACGATCGACGGGCGATGCCGCAGGCGAGGTCCCCACCGCTCGGCGAGCAGCCGGGTGTGGCGCTCGAGCAGCTCGTTGCGCTCGTCGTCGCCCATGGTGACGCCACGGACGTGCCCCACCACCGACGCCGGCTGGTAGACGGTGCGCCATCCGGCCTCGTCGAGGGCGAAGCAGAAGTCGACGTCCTCGCCGTAGGCGGGTGCGAAGGCGGCGTCGAAGCCTCCGACGGCTTCGAAGGCCGAACGGCGCACCATCATGCAGGCCGCCGACCCGTAGTCGACGGTGCGGGGGAAGCGATACCAGGACCGCTCGGGGTCGTCGCCGTAACCGACCGACTGGGTGCTGGCGTCGCGTCCCACGATGCAGCCGGCCTCCTGGAGGGTGCCGCCGAGCGGGTCGTCGGCGTCGGGGTCCCAGTTGCGGATCTGCGGGACGGCGGCCCCGACCTCGGCGTCGGCGTCGGCGTCGAGCGTCTCGAGGAGCGGAAACTCCCACCCTTCGGGGAGGTGGACGTCGGGGTTCAGCAGGCAGAGATAGGGCGCGACGGCGTGGAGGGCCGCCTGGTTCACCGCGGGGCCGAAGCCGACGTTCTCGTCGTTGACGATCACGGTTGCCCCGGCGACCGCCTGGAGGACCTCGGCGGTGTGGTCGCGGGAGCCGTTGTCGACCGCGATCACCTCGTAGGGCCGCGAGGTGCGCTCGACCACGTTGGTGAGGGTGGCGGCCAGCCAGTCGGCGGTGTTCCAGCCGACCAGGAGGATCGAGAACGCCGGGCGGGCGGCGGCGGGAACCTCGATCGGGTTCATCGCCGCCTCCGCAGGAGGGCCTGGAAGGCCCGGAGCGGCCGGGTGAGCCGCCACGACCACGACTCGGTCATGGCAGCCAGCTCGGCGTCCGCTTCGGCCCGGAGCCGGTCGGCTTCCTCGCGCAGGCGGTCGGCCTCGCGGCGCAACGCGTCGGCCTCGTCGCGTTGCGCGACGGCCTCGTCGGCTTCGGCTTGGGCCCGCCGGGCCTCCTCCGCCGACCGTTCCGCGGCCTCGCGGGCCTCCACCACCTCCTGGCGGGTAACGCCGAACTCGCGCTGGAGCGCGTCGACGTGGTCGGCGAACACGAGCCGCTCGTCGACCAGCCGGTGTCCGCGTGCCTCGTGGGCGGTCTCCAGCGAGCGCAGCCGGTCCTGCACGCCGCGAAGCTGCTCGTCGGCTCGACGGCGCGCCCCTTCCGGACCGCCCGTGGCCGCCTCGACGG
Source organism: uncultured Burkholderiales bacterium (assembly GCA_964615175.1). Taxonomy (GTDB): domain Bacteria; phylum Actinomycetota; class Acidimicrobiia; order IMCC26256; family JACPCJ01; genus CAZTOV01. Next base: position 17,076 of record CAZTOV010000004.1, on the reverse strand, counting down.
CGCGTTCGGCCACGGCGTCGAACCAGGCGTCGAGCGTGCGGCGCTCGTCGACACCCGCGTCGGTGTACGCGCGGCGCACGGCGGCGTGGCCGCGGGAAGTGAGATCGGCCGCGTCGGCGGTGGCCAGCACCGCCACGAGGTCTTCGAAGGCGACCTGGCTCGGCACCTCGACCGTGGCGTTGCCGCCGGTCGCGGTGAGGGTGCCGTCGCGCTCCTCGACGGAGACGGGGCCCTGGTCGGGGTACCAGCCCATGAGACGCAGGTAGCGCAGGCGCTTCTCGAGCACGCCGGTCAGCAGGAGCCGGTCGACGAGGTGACCGACGTGCGGCTCGTCGCGCACGGCCTCGAACGCAGCGCCGTCGAGCGTTTCGAGCGTGAGCCACGACGAACGGGGCCCGACGTCGGCCGGGTCGGCCCCGTACCGCCGGGCCAGCTCTGCCGCGTCGAGATCGGTGGGGACGACCACCATGAGGTCGAGTTGCTCGGCCAGCTCGGCCGAGCGGGCCTCGGAGAACGGGCCGAGCGGCTCTGCGGGCTCGCCGGCATCGAGGTGGCTCGGCCGTTCCCACCCGAACGGGGCGAAGACCCGCACCTCGGCGTCGGCGAGCCGGTCGCGCAGCTCTCGCCGGACGACCCGGAGGGTGAGGGCGGCGTCGAAGTCGTCGGCGTCGAAGGCGCCGACGATGCCGATGCGAGGGTGGGGGGTCGACTGCGCCACGGACCCGCAGACTATCCAGGCGCTTCGTCGGCCGACTCGGGCACCTCGGCGACGGCGGCGCGCCCGCGCAGGGCGAAGAACACCGCGAAGCCACTCAGGGTCACCGCGATGAGGATGCGTTCGACGGCGCTGGTGGCGAGACCCACCGCGGCGGGGAGCCCGATCAGCGGGCTGAAGGCGCCGCTCAACACCTCCCGGATGCCGAGGCCGCCGGGGAAGATGCCCGAAGCGCTGGCGATGATGGCCACCAGGCCGAGGCCGAACGCCTGCACCCAGGTGGCCTCGACCCCGAGCGCGATCAGGATGACCAGGAGCCGCACCGCGGTGAGGCCGGTGGAGGCCAGCTCGACCACCACCATCTGGGTCATGAGGCGGGGCACGCGGGACCGCTCGACGCTCGCCACGAGCAGCCCGGTGCTCAGACCCAGCCCGGCGACCCCGCCCACCGCGAAGGGCGCGGCCAGGCCGACCTGGCCGTCGGCGGCGAGGAACCCGCTCGCCAGCAACCCGGCGGTGGACACCCAGATGAAGCCCACCGCGGCCACCGACGACAGGGCGCCCCGGTAGCCGCTGCCGAGCTGGCGCAGGGCCCGGGTCCGCACCAGCACCGACCCGGGCACGGGGAGGATGTTGGCCGCGTTGGCCAGCACGGTCACGCGGAACGCCTCGCCGAAGGGCACCCGGCGCTCGACGGCACGGGCGGTCACCACGAACTCGGCGGCGTTCACCGCCATGGTGGCGGGGATGAGGACGGCGCCGACGAGGACGAACAGCTCCCACCGCAGCGGTTCGCCGAGGTCGGGGAAGTTGCGCCACGCCACCACGCCCGCACCCACGAACATGATCACCGCCACCACCATGAGGACCCGCTCGACGCGGGGCGACCGCTGCTCGAGCCGCCCCAGGAACCCGGCGACGGTCCGCGCGACCCGCTTGGCGAGGCGCTCGTCGGCGGCGGGCGCGGCCTCGTCGGTCATCGACGACCTCGGCAGGGACCGGATCCGCCCATCAGGCGCCGGCGCGCGCTTCGAGCAGCCGGTGGTACCACGCGGTGAGGTCGACCTTGTCGTCGAGCATGCGCTCGCGCCGCTCGGCCCAGGTCTTCAGAACCTCGGGTTCGGAGGTGGAGCGATCGGCGGCCTCGAGCAGGTCTTCGCCCCGGCCCGGCTCGAAGCTGTACATGAGCTGGTAGCGGCGCTCCAACTCCCGGGGCGGAGCGAGCTTCCCCGCGAAGGTGCTGCTGAACAGGCTGGGCACCCCGAGCAGCGCCGCCTCCTGGCACACGGAGTCGCTGTCGCCCACGCAGAGGTGGGCGAAGGCGAGCACGTCGTGGAACCGGTGCGGAGCGGTCGGGAGGGCCGTGGCGGCGATGCCGGGGGGTGCCTCGGCCTCGCTCGACACGAACACCTGGCCCCGCTCCGAGAGCATCTCGACCAGCCGGTGGGCCAGGGCGGCGTCGAAGCCCTCGTGGCCCCGGTCGTGCGACGCCTGCATGGCCACGAGACGGACGAGGAAGTAGGGCTCGTCGCGTTCGACTCCCAGCTCGTCGAGCACGCTCGGGTCGGGTTCGAAGCGGTCGGGGTGGAGGAAGGCCAAGGCCTTGTAGCTCGGATAGGGCACGTGGCGGCGCCCGAACTCGGGCGGGTAACAGTCGGGGGTGGTGATGACGTGGGCGAAGGGGGCGGCGGCCCAGTGGTGGATCCCGGCGGCCTTGGCGTTGTCGGTGTCGAAGATGCCGATGGTCCCCCGCAGCAGGCGAGCCGCCTGCGCGCCGGCGGGATTGCGGGTGAGGATGGCGTCGGGGCGGAACTCGCGCCCGTGGCGGACCAGGGTGCGCACCCGATGCACCAGCTCGCGACCCAACCCGGCGAGCCCCTTCTGGCCCGCCTGCCCCACGGCCTCGAACGGGAGGTCGAAGGCGCGCAGGAGGTCGAGGGTGACCTCCTTGTCGCGGGCCACGATCCGGGTCTCGTGACCGGCTGCTTCCAGGTCGGCGATGAGGTGACGGTAGAAGTGCACGTGCGCCGGGTGCACGATGTCGAAGAGGTAGCGGCGGCTCACGGTGACGGGCTCACGCCGGAGGGCGGGGCCGCACGATGTAGATGAGCGAGGTGATGATCGGGCGGGTGGCCCGGTAGGCCCATTCGGGAGAGCGCAGCAGCATCGAGGCCACGGGGCCCGGGTCCTCCACCTCGCGCATCACCTGCATCTGCTCGTAGGTGATGTCCTCGAAGTCGAGCCCGGCCTCGCCGATGAGCCGCTCGGTCTTCGACGGGCTCGGCGGGTTGACGTCGTAATAGTCGCCCTTGCGCACGAGGCGCACGTAGGCGTCGCTGCCCCGCTGGGGGAACCAGCTCAGGAGCGGGAGCCGGAAGTGCGGCTCGACGAGCCGCCACCGGTTCGGCACCGAGAAGTAGGCGAACCCGTCGTCGGTGAGCGCCCGGCCGATCTCGCGCAGGTGACGCACCTGCGAGGCGTCGCTCCCCACGTGCTCCATCACGTGGTTGGAGACCACGATGTCGAACGAGTCGTCGTCGACGGGCAGGTCGACCCCGTCGACGACGTGGAACTCGTAGTCGCCCTCGACCACCCGCATGTCGTCGATGTCGCAGGCCACGATCCGGCCCTCGGGACCCACCTCGTCGGAGAGGAGCTTGGCGAGCATGCCGGAGCCGGTCCCGATCTCGAGGACGCGTGCGCCCTCGAGGGGCCGCCGGCGGGCGAGCAGCGTCGTGACCTTGCGGGCTTTGCGAGTGCGCTTGTCGACGTCGAAGTCGGCGTGGGGTTGCCGGTCGATGTGGTCGAGGGAGTCGGTCATGTGGGGTCCGTCCGTCGTGTCGGAAACCGCTCGCTGTGAGCACCACCGGTCGCGCCCGCCGGCGGTCCGCCGGAGGGCGAACGAGCCCGCCCGGCGGGCGGGTCTCCGCTGCCCGGTCGGTCGAGCGGAGTGGATACGGTGATCCGGTGCTGGGGACCCCGAGCGTAGCCCTGAGCCTTCCGGCCCCGAGGAACCACGCCCCGGCGCGTGGGCGTCGTCACGCCACGCCACTGCTCGCGGCGCCTGTGCCATGACCGAGACCACCTCCGAAGCCCTTCCCACCTGGTTCCACCGCGGCCTCGTGCTGGCGCTCACCGGCGTGACGAGCCTCGGGTTGGTGGGGGTGGTCCTCGCCATGGCGGGGTTCTACGATCCGGCGCCGGTCGCGGCCCTGACCCTCGCCGTGTGGTTCGCGGCGTCGTTGCCGTGGACCTGGCGGTGGGTCGGCGGCGAGCGCCCGGCGACCCGCCCGAACCGGGAGTGGCGCTGGGCCACCGTGATCGTGGTGGTGCTGGTGGCCGCGATCACCGTGTTCAACGTCCGCTACGCGTCCCAGCACCTGCGCACCAACCGCGACGCCGGCACCTACAACGTGATCGGGGCGCTCATGGCCGAGGAGGGCGACCTGCTCTTCCCCATCCGCGAGGGCCCGTTCGCCGAGCACGAGGAGCTGGAGCACACCGGGTTCGCCTTCTACGACGTGCGCAGCGACGACAACGTGTACGCCCAGTTCGTCCACATGCTCCCCGCCATCCTCGGCGTGGGGATGTGGGCCGGGGGTGCCTGGCTCCTGGTGAAGGTCAACGCGCTGTTGGGGGGCCTGGCCCTGTTGGCGGTGTACGCGTTCGCCACCCGGCTCGTGCGCCCGTGGTTCGCCCTGGCGGGCACCGCCATCCTGGGGCTCAACCTGGCCCAGGTGTGGTTCTCGCGCGACTCGTACACCGAGATCCTCACCCAGTTGCTGATCTTCGGCGGATTGTGGGTCCTCTGGGAGGCTCGGAAGCGATGGTCGATCGGGCAGGCGGCGGTGGGCGGCCTGCTCATCGGCGCCACCGCGGTGGTGCGGGTCGACGCCTACGTGTACCTACCGGCGCTCGCCGTGTACCTCCTCGTGGAGTGGATGGCGGCGCGGCGTCGACCTCCGCCGGAACGGCGGGAACGCCGGCATTTCTCGTTGGCGATTTCGGTCGGAGCGCTGTTCGCCGGCGGGATCGGGCTGCTCAACGGCCGCGCCTTCAGCCCGCAGTACATGGAAGACCTGGCCGCCAACATCGAGACGATGGGATTGCTGGTGGGGGCCACGATCGTCGGCGTGCTCGTCGTCGGCGCGATCGGCGAGCGCTTCGCCGGCCTGGCGCGGCGCGTGTGGGCCCACCACCGGCGTATCGGGGCGGTGGCGGCGCTGCTGGTGGTGGCGCTGGGACTGTTCGCCTGGTTCGTCCGCCCGCACGTCGAGTACACGACGCTGCGCCCCAACGACCTGGTGGCCGGCATCCAGGAGCGCGACAACCTCCCGATCGACCCGGTCCACACCTACGGCGAGGACTCGATGCGATGGCTGGCCTGGTATCTGGGACCGGTGACCCTCGCCGCCGGGATCGGCGGCATCGCCCTGCTCACCGCTCGCTTCTTCTTCCGGCGGGACAGCTTCCGGCTCCTGCTGTTCCTCGGCCTCTTCGCCGCCGGCGCGGTCGTCTACATCTACCGGCCGAGCATCAACCCCGATCACCCGTGGGCGATCCGCCGCTTCCTGCCGGTGGCGATCCCCGGGTTCATCGTGGCGGCCTCGTACACCGCCGAGCTGCTGTGGGGTATGGGGCGAAAGCGGCTCCGGATCGTGGGGCGGGTGGCGGGCGTCACCGTCGTCGGCGTCGGGATCCTCTTCGCCGTCAACGTGCTGTGGCCGCTCCGGACGGTGCGGGCCGAGGTGCCGTTCGTGTCGGTGACCGAGGACCTCTGCGACCGGGTGGAGGGCGGGGCGGTGGTGGTCCTCGAAACCCGCAACCTGGGGAACAGCCTGCCGCAGTCGGTGCGGGCGTTCTGCGACGTCCCCACAGCTCGGGCGAACCCCGATCTGGGCATCGGGTTCTTCCGCCAACTCGGCGACGAGTGGCAGGCCGAAGGCCACCGGCTCTATCTGGTGCACAACGAGCCGGACCCGTTCGGCTCGGGCCTCGGGCTGCGCACCGAGACCCTCTTCGAGGGCGAGGTCCGCTACTTCGAACCCACCCTTGAACGGCGGCCCGACCGGATCCTCACCACCGAGGCGGGGCTCTACGTGACGGTCCCATGACCGAGGACGCCGCGAGAGATCCCCGATGGCTGGGGGCAGCCGCTCTCGGCATCGTGTCGGCGACCACAGCTTTCGCGGCGGTCGCCGCTCCGCTGCTCATCGGGGAGCGGTTCCGGCCCGAGCTTGTCCTCCCGCTCTGGGCCGTCGGTTCGGGCGCGGCGTGGGTGCTGGGTCGATCGATCCTGAGGGGTGACGACGGCGTCGGGACCGCCGGGCGTCAGACCGCCGTGGCGGCGGGGGTGGCGGTGTTGGTCGCTCTGGGCAGCGCGGGGTGGAACGCTGCGCACGCGTCCGGCGAACTGTTCACGTTCCGAGACCCCGGCGTCTACAGCACCGCCTCCGGGCATCTTGCCGAAACCGGGACGGTTCGCTTCGACGCTCGCGAGGGGCCCTTCGACCGCGAGGACCTCAAGCATGACGCGAACGGCTACTACGACAGTCGGGACGACGGCCGGGTCTTCCCCCAGTTCTTCCACCTGCTGACGGCGTGGATGGCCCTCGGTGAATGGGGAGGGGGTGACGCCGGCCGGTTCGGCGTCAACGCGCTCCTCGGCGGGTTGTCGCTGCTGCTCTTCTACGCGCTGGGCCGCCGGGTGCTTCGCCCCTGGTTTGCCGTGGCGGCGACCTTCGCCCTCGGCGTGTCGTTGCCCCAGATGTTCTTCGCCAGGGGCGCGTACTCGGAGGTGCCCACCCAGCTCCTCCTGCTCGGCGGCCTGTGGGTGCTGTGGCGCTCGAGCGAGCAGCACTCGATCGGGCCGGCGCTGTTGGGCGGCCTGGCGATCGGAGCCACGACGATCGCGCGGGTGGACGCGTTCGTGTTCCTGGCTCCGCTCGCGGGATGGGCCGCCATCGAGGCGGTGCGGGCAACCGGTCGCGATCGCGACCAACGCCGGGCTCGCTTCCGCTGGCTCGCCGGCGTCGGCGCAGGGGTGTCGGTGACTGCGGCGCTCGGGCTGGTCCACGGGCTCGTCCTCTCACCCGACTACGTGCGGGCCCTGTCAAGCCAACTGACGCAACTCTTCACGCTCCTCGGAGCGGTCGTGGCGGTGGGCGCACTCGTCTTGCTGACCCGCCGGTGGTGGAGAGGGCTGGTGCCCATGATCACGTTGAGACGGCACACGCTCGGCGCCGTGGGGGCCACGGCCGTCCTGGTTGCCGGGGCGTTCGCGGCGTTCGTCCGACCCGAACTGGGCCCGGCGATGCGGGGCCACGTGCGCAGCCATGCCGAGACCAGCCTCCACTGGATCGTCTGGTACCTGGGTGCCCCTCTGGTGACGGCCGCGGTCGTCGGGCTGTCGTGGTTCGTCTACCGGCTCGTCCACGACCCGACTCGATCGGTGCGCAGGTTGCTTCCGTTCGTCGGCGTGTTCGGCGTGTCGGCGTTCCTCTACCTGTGGCGCCCGAACATCGCGCCCGACCACATCTGGGCCATGCGACGGTTCCTTCCCGCGGCGATTCCCGGCTTCGTCCTCCTCGGCTTCCTGGCCGTCGATCGATTCCACACCCGCCTCCGCGACCGGAAGACGGACTCGACGAGGAACACGGCGGGTCTCGTCGCGGTGATGGCCGTCGGCGCCCTCGCCCTACCGCCCGCCGCGATCTCGGTGCCGTTCGCGGATCTCGAGATCCGCCGACCCGAGCCGGCTGCGATCGATCGCGTCTGCGACGCGATGGGGCCGGATGCCGCGGCCGTCGTCCTCACCGGCGAGCATCTCCACAACGTGGCACCGATGGCGCTGCGGTCCCGCTGCGAGATCCCCGTGGCGACCCTCCCCCAAGGTGGCGACGTGACCATGCTCTGGGACCTCGAGCGCCAATGGGCCGCCCGGGGGCGGGCGCTGTTCCTCGTGGGCGTCACCCCTGAGCAGCTCCGCTTGGAGCGACCGACTCGCCTCGACGTCGTCCACCGCGAGCCGGCCGAGTCGAGGCTGCTCCCGATGACGCTCGGCGGACGCCCCGAAGAGGCCGTCACCACCACCGTCGAGCTTCACGTGATGCAGATCCCGGAAGGCTCAGAGCCGGTTCCCGCCGACTGAGACCGCCGGAGGGAAGGCTTCAGACCCGCACCACGGGGGCGAGGGCGACGGCGTCGCGGGCCGAGCGCGCGTCGCTGCCGTGGAAGGCGGCGTCGCCGAAGGCGTAGACCCCGCCGTTGGCCGCGAGGATGAGATAGCCGCGGCCCGAGGGGCTGGGCACGATCCGACGTGCCGGGCCGGTCCAGTGCCGCACATCGTCCATGTTCCCGTAGTAGGGGACGCCGAAGGCGTAGACGCCGCCGTTGCGCGACAGCAGCCAGTAGCCGCGACCGCGCGGGTCGGGAGCGGCGTCGGCGATGCCGCCGTGCGGGAAGTTGGTCGCCGCGCCGCGGAAGGGAGCCCCGCCGAACGCGTACACGCCGCCGGCGTCGGTGACGACGGAGTAGGAACCGTCGGGGAACGTCAGCAACGAGACGGCGCTGCCGACGATGCGCAGGGACGCAGCCGACCCGTGGTACGGGAAGTCGCCGAAGGCGTACACGCCGCCCCGGCGGGAGACGAGGCCGTAGCCCTTGCCGTTGCGGGCGGGCGCGACGTCGACGATGCCGCCGTGGCCGAGGCCGTGCGCCGAGCCGTGGAACGGCAACCCGAACGAGAGGACCCCTCCGTCCTCGTGAACGGCCCAATAGCCCTGGCGGTCGGTGGGTGACACAACGTCGACGAGGCCGCTGCGGGCGCCGAACACTCGGGGGTTCCCGAGGTCGGCGGCGCCGCCGAGGTGGGCCATGTTCCCGTCGGAGCGCAGGATCCGGTAGCCGATGAGTCCGTGGCCGATCCGCAGCGCCACCTTGGTGCGCACCCACGGGAGGGAGTCCATCAGATTGCCGGGGCAGCCCGTCTGGCCCACGTGGCGGTGGCCCGCGATGTTGGGGAAGCCGACCCGCTGCCCGGCTCCGTTGGTGTAGCTCGACGCCCCCTGGGGGTCGACATCGTGGGCGGCGCACTTCCACGCCACCAGGTTGACCAGGGCCTCGAGCGCACCCCGAGTGGGTCGCGTGGCCCCGCCGTAGGTTCCGAGGAACGCGATGCCAACCGACCCGGTGTTGTGGTCTCGGGCGTGGGCGCCGATCACACCCTCGCCGCCGGGGCTCTCGCCGTCGTGCAGCTCGCCGGAGCGGTAGTTGCGCGCCCAGCGGCCCTCCCAGATGCGGCCGCCGGGGTCGATGAGGAAGTTGTAGCCGATGTCGTCCCAGCCCCGGGTCTGGGTGTGGTAGCCGTAGATCGAGCGGATCAGCGACGCGGGGTTGGAAGCGCCGTCGCCGGTGGCGGTGTGGTGCACGATGAACTTGCGGATGGGGGCGAACCCGCGGGAGCTGGTGCGGAGGCTCTCGTCGGCTCTCCACCGCGACCGGGTGACGATGCTCGGGGCGCGGACGGCGACGATGCGTTCCGCGGCACCGAGGTCGAGGACCGAGTCGGCGGAGGAGGCGATCCGCCCGGCCGCACCGGCGGTGACCGCCACGGCACCGGCCGTCCACGCGGCCTGCGAGAGGAACGCCCGCCGGTCGAGCGCCGCCCCCTGCACACGGCCTCCGTCGCGCTCGCTCATTGCGACTTCGGGTACCAGAGGATGTCGACGATGCCCGGGTGCGGGATCGACGTCGCCGAGCCGAAGAAGGGCGAGTTGAGGGCGTAGACGCCCCCGCCGTCGGTGACCATGTAGTAACCGCCGTCGGGATGGAAGCTGGCGCCGACGACCTTCCCGCTGATCGGGATGCTGGCGACGGAGCCGCGGAACGGGAACCCGCCGAACGCGTACACGCCGCCGCGATCGGAGATGAGCCCGTATCCCCGGCCCTGCGGGTGCACGAGGACCTCGACGATCGGAGAGGTCGGGATGTTGGTGGCGGCTCCGTGGAAGGGAACGTCGCCGAACGTGTAGACGGCCCCCCGGTCGGTGATCAGGTAATAGCCCTTCCCGGTGTGGTGCATGCCTCCGGCGACGAAGCGGCCGACGGTGCGGATGTTGGTGGCGGCCCCGTAGAAGGGAACGTCGCCGAACGTGTAGACGGCCCCCCGGTCGGTGATCAGGTAGTAGCCCTTGCCGCTCGGGTGCATGAAGGCGTCCACGAATCGTCCCACGGTGCGGATGTCGGTGGCGGCCCCGTGGAAGGGTGCGTCGAAGGCGTAGACGGCGCCGCGGTCGGTCACCGCGTAGTACCCACGCTCGGGGTGGGCCATGCCCGCCACGAACTCGCCGACGGTGCGGATGCCGGCCGCCGAGCCGTGGAACGGGATGTTGCCCCGCGACAGCGTGTAGAAGCCGCCCTTGCTCGACATGAGCCAGTAGCCGGCGGGCTTGCGGTTGGTGACGGTGAACCAGTCGGACTTCAGCCCGAAGCGGCTGCGGAACTCGTTGCCGCTGATCGTGACGGTGCGGCTGGTGCCCACGAGGGCGACCTTGCGGACCCGGCCGCCCCAGTCACCCTTGCCGTTGCGCTCGGTGATGTCGACGTCGACGAGACGTCCGATGGCCGGGTAGCGCGATTCGATCGACTTCACGGCCACCTGGGCGGTCCAGGCGTGGTTGGGATTCCCGGAGACGTCGTCGCCGGCATCGCGCACGGCGGGGAAGGTTCCGCCGGCGGAGTAGCCGCCGGTCGACGACGAGAACTCGGTGCGCTGCACCCCGCCGCTGCGGACGCGGACTTTCCCGCTGGTCTGGTTCACTGCCTTGTTGGTGTTGCCCACCTCGAGGACCCCAAGACGGCTGTGCCGATAACCACCGTAAACCTGGCAGGCGGTGGTGTCGCATGTTTCCGCGTAGTCCCAGTCTCTGCGATCCGCAATTGCATACGAACGCGCCGCAACTGCCTGAGCCTTCAGTGCCTCCATACCGCCCGAGCGGTCCCCCCATGAGGCAGGCGATTCGCGAGGAACCACACCTTTGAGGTAGTCGTCAAGCCACACGTAGTTGACGGTACGTTGGCTCTTCACTTCCGGATGCCGCGACGCCCAAATCTCTCCTCGGTACCAACGCTCCTCGCCACCGGACTCACAGACTCGTAGCCCCTTGTCCGGATCAGAGTTGTTGACGGGTGTGATCTCCACGGACCCCGATGTGTAACTCACAGACCCGCCGGCAACGTCGTTCTTCACTTGGTTCGAGAACGAGCTGCCACACCCGGAGCCGACAAAGACATCCCACTTGTTGCTGGTGCCGACCTGGACCACCTTCACTGCCGAGTATGTGGCGGTCCCGGTCACACTGGTCTTCAGACCACCGCTCGCCGCCACGATTGTCGGCTCGCCCTGATGGGCCAGCAAAGAAACTGAAAGTCGTCGGTTGTTCACCGACCCCATACTCGTGTTGCCGTAGAAGTGGTCGAGGATCTTCGAGTACGACCAGCCGTGGTCGACGGCGTATCCGAGCGAGCCCCACTGGCCCATGCCCCGACCGTGCCCCCAGCCCCGGCCCTCGAGGTGGACGTGGGTCCCCGGGTAGGCCTCGGCGGAGGGGGCGGTGACCACGGGGAGCAAGGCGCCGCCGAGCAGGGTCGCCAGCGCGAGGAGGGTGGCGAGCGGACGGCGCGAGGCGGAGCGGAATCCTCGACAGGCGCTGAGCAGCTTCACAAGTGACTCCGACGGTCAAGCACGGTGGTGGCGGCGGTGCACGGCCCCGACCCGGAGACGCGCGTAACGGCTGTGGTCATTGTTACAGATGTGATGTCTGTTGCAAGTCATCCTGGAAGGCCCACCCAGGTGACAGAGCGCCGACCGCCTCGCTCAGAGCACCGCGGTGATGGTACCCGGATTCATCCCGGAAAGGTTGCCGTGGTAGGGCGCGTTTCCGAAGGCGTAGACGTGGCCCTCGGAGTCGACCATCCAGTAGCCGCGCCGGTCGGGCGCGAAGGTGGCGTCGACGATGGGGGCCACCACGACGTCGGTCGCCGCCCCGTGGAAGGGAACCGGGCCGAAGGTGTAGACGGCACCCCGATCGGTGATCAGGTAATAGCCCTTGCCGCTGGGATGCACGAAGCCGGCCACGAAATCGCCGACCGTGCGGATGCTCGTCGCGGCGCCGTAGAACGGCACGTCGCCGAAGGTGTAGACGGCACCCCGATCGGTGATCAGGTAATAGCCCTTGCCGCTG
>CAZTOV010000004.1:0-5018 GCA_964615175.1 uncultured Burkholderiales bacterium | reverse complement strand
GGGTGCACGAAGCCGGCCACGAAATCGCCGACCGTGCGGATGTTCGTCGCCGCGCCGTAGAACGGCACGTCGCCGTAGGTGTAGACACCGCCGCGGTCGGTCACGACGTAGTAGCCCTTGCCGCTGGGGTGCATCATGCCGCCGACGAAGCGCCCGACGGTGAAGATGTCGGTGGGGGCGCCGCGGAAGGGCATGTCGAAGGCGAACACGGCGCCGTTGTCGGCGATCAGGGCGTAGCCGTCGCCCTTCGGCTCGCGGATGGCGTCGACGATCCCGGCGTGGGGGAACCGGTTGGCGCCGCCCTCGTAGGAGGTCTCGCCGAGGGCGTAGACCGCACCCTGGCGGTTGACCATCAGGTAGCCGCCGCCGGCCCAGTTGGCCGAGCCCTTACCCGGGAACGCGCCCGTGTGGAGCTGGTCGCGACGGGTCTCGGGCCACGGCGAAGCGACTCGCGGCTTCGGAACCTTGTATGCAGCCACCCGCGTGTTCTTGTTGCTCTCCATGAAGCCGGCGACCACCAGCATCGTGCCGCGGCCGCCGAAGTTCCCGATGGCGGGCGAGTTGAGGTAGCCCCACCCCTCCGCGAAGGTCTGTTCGGGCTGGCCGCTGCGGGCGTCGAGGATGAAGCCGGACGAAGCGCCGACGACGACCACTTCGAGGCGGCCGTCGCCATCGACGTCGGCGATGATCGGGCTCCCGATGCTGCGGCCGGCCGTCTGACCGACCCCGTCGGAGGGGACCCGTGACCACAGACGCTTGCCGTCGCCGCGCCACGCGTAGACGCGGCCGTCCTTGCTGGCGATCACGACGTCGAGCTTCCCGTCGCCACTCACGTCGCCGAGCGCCGGGGAGGCGGTGACCCAGTCACCGGTCTTGCGGGGCCAGCCCGGAACGGTCGAGCCGTTCTCGAGGTTGTAGGCGTAGACCTGCTTGCTGGCCTCGTTGTCGTTGGCGGTGCCGGAGCCGATGACCAGCTCCATGCGCCCGTCGCCGTCGATATCGCCGATGGCGGGGCTCGACATGAAGATCTCGGGCTCGCGGACCTTCCACCGCTCGATCACGCTCCCGTTCACCCAGTCGAGGGCGCGGAGCACGCCGCCGTCCCAGTCCTCGATGCCCCCGGGGGTGCTGTCGCCGCCGATGAAGATCTCCTGGCGGCCGTCGTTGTCGATGTCGAAGAGCGCCGGCGAACTGGAGATGGTGTCGTCGTGGTCGATGGGGAAGCCGGAAAGGTAGCGGCCGTGACGGTCGAGGGCGACGATGCGGTGGTCCCAGGTGCCGAAGACCACGTCGAGCTTCCCGTCGCCGTCGACGTCGCCGACCGCAGGCGTGGAACCGATGCCCTCGGTGTAGCCGTCCTTCTCCGGGAGCATCCCCCACGCGGTGAAGATGTCGCGGGGGATGTAGCGCCAGCGGACGGAGCCGTCGGCGCGGAACACGACGAGCCCGCCGTGCTGGTTCTCGACGTTGCCCGAGCCGGTGGGAACGATCACCTCGTTCTTGCCGTCCTTGTCGAGGTCGGCCACGGTGATGGCGGTCCGGATGGCGGTGCCGTTCGAGCCCTTGACGACGGCCTTCTGGGGCCATCCGGGAAGGTACGAGCCGTCGGCCCGGTAGATGTGGACGCGGCCGTCGAGCCCGCCCACGACGATGTCGTTCACGCCGTTGCCGTCGACGTCGGCGACGACCGGCGACGACGTGAGGCGGTGCCCGGAGTACGGGCGGTGGTCCCACGCCAGCGAGGGGGAGCTGGTGGCCTCCGCCGGCGCCGCCGGAGCGACGACGAGAAGGGTGGCGCCGAGCGCGGCAGTGAGGACGACAGAGAGCAGGCGGTGGTGGGTCATGGCTCCGAGACGATCGTTGCGGTGGTGGATGATCACCTCGAGTATCGGCGTTTGCGCGCCGTGCCTGAACCGTGCCTGTCGGAGGTGGCGCCACGGGTCCCACCCTGGGTGGCGCGTGAGGGCCGAGAACTGCCATTCCGGTCACGCTGCGCCGCGGACAGATGCGGACATCAACCGCATGCTTCGCGAATCCCCGCACCCGAAAAAGATTTCCCGGCGACCGGTCCGACGGCGCGACCCGGATCACCCTTCGGTGCGCGCCTCGATCCATGAGGTCACGGCATCGACGAACCGCTCGGCGTCCCGGACGTCGCGTTCGGCCGCTTCCCGGTCCGCCTCGAGGTCGCGGTGGGCGCGGTCGAGGTTCACGCCACGCGCCGGCCCTCTCTCAGGGCGTTGACGACCACGCCCTTGACGGGATGCTCGACGTCGGCCTCCCCGACCGCCAGCGCGCTCACGACCGTGTCGTTCTCGAACGAGTGGCGCCAGACGATCTCGTCCATCCGGTACCTCTCCTCGAACGGTGATTCGACCTCGTCGAGCACCACCATGAGGTCGATGTCGGAACCTTCGGGGTCGCCCTCACCGCGGGCGAAGGAGCCGAAGAGGATCACCCGGCGGAGCCGCGTTCCGTACAGCTCCTTGAGGTCGGCCGCGACCGCCTGCGCGATGGCAAAAGCGTCGAAAGAACCCGACTGCGTCGTCTCCCGATCCACCGGCACCGTGTCCTCTCGCTCTCTTCTTGCACACGCGCGGTGCCCGGCAGCCTACCCGGGACGGAGGAGCCGGCTCGGCGGTCGAGCTGCTGGGCCCCACGAACCATCCCTCCACCCGCGCGGTCGCAGCCGGGGGTCAGCAGACCCACGGAAGCAGACCCACGGAAGCAGCAGGAGAACCAAAGATTTCCCGGCGACCGGTCGGACGGCCCGGAGGGTTAGCCTCCACTCCCGATGGGGCGCACTCCTTCCGGCCGGGCCCGGTCCCGACCTCGAATCGCTTCGGTGGCCAGACGCCTGCTGCCGTCCTCGGTACGGGGGTGGTTGAGCCGACGACGCGTCCCGAACGACGCGAGCCCGGAGGCGGCCACCGAGGACGATCTCCGAGCCTGCTATCGCCTCCTGCTCCAGCGGGAGCCCGACCCCACCGGGTGGCGCACCTACGCGCCCGCGGTGAGGGCGGGATCGATGACGGTGGTCGAGCTCGTCGGGCACTTCATGTCGTCACCCGAGTTCCGCGAGAAGCTCCACCGGGCGCTCCAGTACGCGGAGGGAGCACCGCAAGCGGTCGACCTCGACGGGTTCACGCTCTACGTGCGGGACGACGCCGCCGTCGGGGGGCAGATCCTGCGCGACCGCGCGTACGAACCGGCGGTCACGGCCGCCATCGAAACGGCGCTCCGACCCGGGTCGGTGTTCGTCGACGTCGGCGCGTCCCTCGGCTACTTCACCGTCCTCGGGGGCCGGGCCGTGGGGCCTGCCGGGAAGGTGCACGCGTTCGAGCCCGGTTCGCAAAACCACTCGATGGTGTTGCTCAACGCGGCCATGAACGGGTTGGAGAACGTGGAGCTGCACCGCGTGGCGGTGAGCGATGTGCCGGGGACGATGCTCTACGCGGGCCACGGTGCCAACGGCTTCGTCCGGCCGTTCGACGGAGATCCGGCGGCGGTGACCACCCACGAAGTGGTCGAGGCGACCACGCTCGACCTTGCGCTCGGCGACGAAGCCCGGGTCGACGTGGTCAAGATCGACGTGGAGGGAGCCGAGGGACGAGTGCTCCGCGGCGCCGAGCGGGTGATCCGCCGGCACCGGCCGACGATCGTCTTCGAGCTGTCGCCGCCCGGCCTCGAGTCGGTGTCGGGCATGACGGGCGTCGAATTGCTCTCGTGGCTCGAGGACCTGGGATACGAACTCACCGCCCTCGACACGGACCAGGAGTCGGTCACCGCGGGGGCGTCGGCGATCCTCGAGGCCTACGACGCGGGCGGCCTCCACCATCTCGACGTGCTCGCGCGGCCCGTTTGACCAGCGCGACCGGTCTTCGGGTGCGAGCGCGGCCGCAGGTCGCCCGTCCGCGCGTGCGGCCGGCAGATGACGATGACCGGGACGGTCGTCTTCCTGGCTGGATGCGCTGATCGACGCCCGACACCGTGCCCGCGGCACGGTGTCAGGTCGGGGACCGCTACCTCACTGCGACAACGAACTGGTCACCCTCAGCGGCGGGTCGCCAGACCAGACCCGAAGAAGTCGCTGGTCTCGGCCTCGTCGTGCATCCCCGGCGCGTCCTGGTTCCACAACTGGTCGTTCGCCGAACTCAACCCGGCCGACGACCCGTAGACCACGTGCACCGCACCCGCATTGTCGGCGCCGCCGACATCCTCGCCGGTGACGCTCACCGCCAAGTCGTCGCGGCCGTCACCGTCGAAGTCGCCCACCGCGAGCCGCCGACCGAAGTTGTCGAAGTCCGCGGTCTGGTCGGTCATCCCCGGCGCGTCCTGGTTCCACAACTGGTCGTTCGCCGAACTCAACCCGGCCGCCGACCCGTACAGCACGTGCACCGCACCCGCGTCGTCGGCGCCGCCGAGGTCCTCACGGAAGACGCTCACTGCCAAGTCGTCGTGGCCGTCGCCGTCGAAGTCGCCCACCGCGAGCCCCGAGCCGAAGCGGTCGTCGGTCTCGGCGTCGTCGGTCATCCCCGGCGCATCCTGATTCCACAACTGGTCGTTCGCCGAACTCAACCCGGCCGACGACCCGTACAGCACGTGCACCGCACCCGCACGCTCCACTCCGCCGAGATCCTCGAACGGGGCGCCCACCGCCAGGTCGTCGTGACCGTCGCCGTCGAAGTCGCCCACCGCGAGCTCCGAGCCGAAGAAGTCGGGGGTCTCGGCCTGGTCGGTCATCCCCGGCGCATCCTGATTCCACAACTGGTCGTTCGCCGAACTCAACCCGGCCGACGACCCGTAGACCACGTGCACCGCACCCGCACGCTCCGCACGGCCGACGTCCTCCCCGGGAACGCCCACGGCCAGATCGTCGTGACCGTCACCGTCGAAGTCGCCCACCGCGAGCCTCAAACCGAAGTTGTCGAAGGCGCCGGCCTGGTCGGTCATCCCCGGCGCGTCCTGATTCCACAACTGGTCGTTCGCCGAACTCAACCCGGCCGACGACCCGTACA